>CALGAJ010000132.1 GCA_937951975.1 uncultured Desulfotignum sp. | reverse complement strand
CCTGTCAAGTAAAAAATGACATCAGACGCATTTTTTTTGCTGAACAGTTACTTTTTTTATTGACTTCACGAGCCAATGTGAATAAGAGTTAAGTAAATATAATTCAGTAAATAATTTTCGTTTTCATTTTCGTTTAATTGCAGCGGGCCTCTTTCCTGATTTTCACACTTGCAAGATTGCATCCGGTCATTTCCGGATGTTCGAAATAAAATAAACAATACATAAATTCAGCGTGTATTTTCACTTTTAGGCTCTTTGAGGAAGTGACCCCGGCGAAAAGGAGGTGATGAGCGCCCGGCAAATATTTAATTTATTTTCAATTATTTCAGATGGTTAAAAATCATAAAAAAGGAGATCCGCATGAGCAGAAAAGATGTTATCGAAACCACGGAAGCTCAGATCGCTGTTCACTGGAAGGAAGAAGAATACTACTACCCTTCCCCCAAATTCATCGGCCAGGCCAATCTGACGGATCCGGCCGTCTTTGACCGGTTCAGCCTGGAAAATTTCCCGGATTATTATACGGATTTTGCAGAAATGCTCACCTGGTACAAATACTGGGACGAGGTCCTGGATACCAGTGACGCCCCCTGTTTCAAGTGGTTCAAAGGGGGCTTGATCAATGCCAGCTACAACTGCATCGACCGCCATCTGAAACTCAATAAAAACAAAACCGCCATCCATTTTGTTCCGGAACTGGAAGAAGAACGCATCGACCATATCACCTATCAGGAGCTGTATGTCCGGGTCAATGAATTTGCCGCCCTTTTGAAAGATTTTGCAGGACTCAAGCGCGGGGACCGGGTTACCATCCACATGCCCATGTCTGCCGAACTGCCCATCACCATGCTGGCCTGCGCCCGCCTGGGCGTGATCCATTCCGTGGTGTTCGGCGGTTTTTCGGCATCCGCCTGTGCCGACCGGATCGTGGACTCCAATTCCCGGGTGCTCATCACCATGGATGCCTACTACCGGGCCGGAAAACTGCTCAACCACAAACAGCACGCGGACGAGGCCGTCAAAATCTCCGAAAAACAGGGTCAGGTGGTGGACAAGGTCCTGGTATGGCAGCGGTATCCGGGAAAGAATTCCTCTTCCACCCCCATGGTCGACGGCAGGGATATTTTTGTGAATGATGAGTTAAAAAACCACTACGGTAAACGGATCACACCCGAAAAAATGCTGTCTGAAGATCCGTTGTTTCTCATGTATACCAGCGGCACCACCGGCAAGCCCAAAGGCTGCCAGCACGGCACCGGCGGATACCTGGCCTATGTCACGGCCCTGTCCAAATATATCCAGGATATCCATCCCGAAGATGTGTACTGGTGCATGGCGGACATCGGGTGGATCACGGGCCATTCCTTTATCGTGTACGGGCCTTTGGCTTTGTGCGCCTCCACTGTGATCTACGAAGGGGTGCCCACCTATCCGGATGCCGGCCGTTCCTGGCGTATCGCCCAGGCCCTGGATGTCAACATCTTTCACACCGCCCCCACGGCCATCCGGGCGTTGCGGAAGCTGGGACCGGATGAGCCGGCCAAATACACCTACCATTTCAAGCACATGACCACCGTGGGTGAACCCATCGAACCCGAGGTGTGGAAATGGTATCACAGTGCCGTGGGCAAAGGTGAGGCTGTCATCGTAGACACCTGGTGGCAGACGGAAACCGGCGGTTTTTTGTGTTCCACCGTGCCGGGGATCAAACCCATGAAACCGGGCAGCGCCGGTCCCGGGGTTCCGGGTATTCATCCCTTTATCTTGGATGATGAAAACAATGAAGTAACACAGACCGGTATTGCCGGCAATATCTGCATCCGCAACCCCTGGCCGGGTCAGTTTCAGACCATCTGGGGGGACCGCCAGCGGTTTGTGGATACCTATTTTGCTCCCATCTGCACAAATCCGGACAGCAAAGACTGGAGAGACTGGCCCTATCTGGCCGGGGATGCCGCTATGATGGCGGATGACGGCTATTTCAGGGTCTTGGGACGGATCGATGATGTCATCAATGTATCCGGCCATCGCCTGGGCACCAAGGAGATCGAATCTGCAGCCCTGGTGGTTGAAGAGGTGGCTGAAGCTGCGGTGGTTCCGGTGTCCCACGATATCAAAGGCAAGGAACCCGACCTGTACATTGCCCTGAAAACCGGGGTCCAGCCCTCAGAAGAGCTGGCAAAGAAAATTTCAGATGCGGTGTGCGATCAGATCGGCAAAATTGCCAAACCCAGAAAAGTCTGGCTGGTGCCGGATATGCCTAAAACCCGGTCCGGAAAAATCATGCGCCGGGTGCTTGGTGCCATTTCCAATAAAGGCGATGTCGGGGATGTCATGACTCTGGCCAACCCGGAAGTCGTGGAAGAGATTAAAAATATGGTTCAAAAATAATGCGCTGCCGTGAATGTGAGGAGGAAATTCCATGCCCAATCTGTATGATCAAGCCTATGAACAATCTATCAAAGACCCGGAAGGATTCTGGGGACCTGTTGCTGAAACGTGCCACTGGTACAAAAAATGGGACAAGGCGCTGGATGATTCAAACACCCCTTTTTTCCGATGGTTTGCCGGGGGAGAAACCAACACCTGTTACAATGCCGTGGACCTGCATGTGGATGAAGGCAGAGGGGATCAGGCTGCGATTATCTATGACAGCCCGGTAACCGATACCATCACCACATATACCTACAATGACCTGAAGGACCAGGTGTCGCGCTTTGCCGGGGTACTGAAGGACCGGGGGGTGACCAAGGGAGACCGGGTGATCATCTATATGCCCATGATTCCCCAGGCTGTGTTTGCCATGCTGGCCTGTGCCAGAATCGGAGCCATTCATTCGGTGGTGTTCGGCGGATTCGCAGCTCATGAACTGGCCACCCGGATCAACGATGCCAAGCCCAAAGTGATCGTATCTGCTTCCTGCGGCATTGAAGTCAAACGGGTCATTCCCTACAAGCCATTGCTGGACAAAGCCATTGACCTGTCCGACACCAAACCGGAATCCTGTATCATCTTTCAGAGACCCCAGGCTGCGGCGGATATGCAGGAAAGAAGGGATTTTGACTGGAATGCGGCCATGGAACAGGCAGCTCCGGCCGACTGTGTGCCCGTGGCCGCCACCGATCCTTTGTATATTCTGTACACCTCGGGTACAACCGGCCAGCCCAAGGGTATTGTCCGGGACAACGGCGGCCATATGGTGGCTCTGAAATGGACCATGAACGCCATTTACGGCGTCAACCAGGGGGACGTGTACTGGGCCGCCTCGGACATCGGCTGGGTGGTGGGGCATTCGTATATCGTGTATGCCCCCTTGTTCAAGGGGTGCACCACCATCCTGTATGAAGGCAAACCCGTGGGAACACCGGATGCCTCCGCGTTCTGGCGGGTCATCTCCCAGCACAAGGTCAAAACCATGTTCACGGCCCCCACCGCGTTCCGGGCCATCAAGCAGCAGGACCCGGGTGCCAGAATGATGGCGGATTTTGATCTGTCCCATTTCAAATACCTGTTTCTGGCCGGGGAACGTACCGATCCGGACACCCTGACCTGGGCGGAAGACAGCCTCAAAGTCCCGGTGATCGACCACTGGTGGCAGACCGAGACCGGATGGGCCATTGCTGCCAACTGCGTGGGACTTCACCAGTTTCCGGTCAAACCCGGGTCTCCCACCAAGGCAGCCCCGGGGTGGGATCTCGCCGTGCTGGATGAGACAGGACAGCCGGTGGGACCCGGGGGCATCGGCGCTATTGTTGCCAGACTGCCCCTGCCGCCGGGTACCCTGCCCACGTTGTGGCAGAATGACGACCGGTATATTTCCGCGTATCTGGCCACATTCCCCGGATACTATGCAACTGCGGATGCCGGATATATTGATGCGGACGGGTATGTATTTGTCATGGCCAGGACCGATGACATCATCAATGTCGCCGGCCACAGGCTTTCCACCGGCGCCATGGAAGAAGTGATCGCCGGGCACCCGGATGTGGCCGAATGCGCGGTCATGGGGGTGGAAGACGCCCTCAAGGGCCAGGTGCCCTTAGGAATGGTGGTGCTCAACGCCGGAGTGGACCGGGACCATGAAGACATCATCAAAGAAGTGGTGCAGCGGGTCAGAGATACCATCGGCCCGGTGGCGGCCTTTAAAAAAGCCACTGTGGTACAGCGCCTGCCCAAGACCCGGTCCGGAAAGATTCTGAGAGGGACCATGCGGGCCATTGCGGATAAAAAAGAATACAAGGTGCCGGCCACCATCGATGACGACACCATCCTGGAAGAGATTGAAACCTCACTGGGAAAGATCGGATATGGCAGACAGGCATGATGCAATGCTTTTGTGTGTATTGATCGACGTTCAAATGGGAAAGGAGGTGATATGTATGCCCTGAAATGCCTTTATGAGTCATGATAATCATGCATGATCCGATCAATTCTCAATAATGAGACAACAGGAGGGAACAAATTATGGATCCAAAAATTTGGGTTTGGTTTTTTCTGGTACTGTACATCATCTACTGCTTCTGGTGGGGCCTGAAAGGATTTTTCAGTGAAAAAAAAGCTTCGGGTTATGCCATTGCCGGCCGATCCATCCCGTTCATCGCATTTTTAATGGCGGCCACGGCGGCCTCATTTTCAGGATGGACCTTTATCGGCCATCCCGGTCTGATCTGGGCCGCCGGGCTGGTGTATGCCTATGCCTCTTTTTACGTGCTCACCATCCCCATCACCGGGGCATTTTTCGCCAAACGAAACTGGCTGATGGGCAAGCGCTACGGGTTTATCACGCCGGGTGACATGTTCTCCTATTATTACAACAACGAAGCGGTGCGGTGGCTGACCGTGCTGGCCGCAATACTGTACTCCATTTTCTACTCCGGCCTCCAGCTCATTGCCGCAGCCAAGCTGTTCTACTGGGCCGCAGGCGTGCCTGAAACCATCGGTCTGATTTTCATGGCTGCCATTGTGTGGTTCTATGTGGTCACCGGCGGCCTTAAAGCCTCCACCTGGGTGGGGGTGCTTCAGTTCTGCCTGCTGGTGGGCGGTATTGTCCTGCTGGGATTTTACACCATCCGAAGTCCTCTGTTCGGGGGATGGTCCGGGTTTGTGGCTTCCATGGGCGGAATTGAAGACAAATATATGAAGGTGCCGGGCCTGATTCATTTCGGCCTGGGCAGCGGCGGGTGGACCGCCGTAATGATTCTCACCTACATGTTCGCATTGATGGGGATTCAGTCATCTCCGGCATTCACTCTGTGGAACTTCGGCCTTTCCTCTCCCAAGCCTTTGGCCTGGCAGCAGGTGTTCATGTCCACCTTTGTGGTAGGCCTGGCGTTGTTCTTTTTCACCGCGTTCCAGGGTATGGGGGCCCGGATCCTCATGGAAGCCGGCCGGCTGGCACCCCAGGTGGACGGAGATGTGGTGCCCATGCTCATGACCAAATTCCTGCCCGGCCCGGTGCTGGGTCTGGTGTTCATGGGGGCCATTGCTGCCATTCACTCCACGGCAGCGCCTTACATCGGTACGGGCGGCACCATTATCCAGCGGGATGTGTGGTGGCGGTATATTAAAAAACAGGGTGGATCCCATTCCGAGCAGATCTGGACCAACCGGATCTTTGCCACCATCCTGGCGGTGGCTGCGGTGGTGGTCTCTTTGACCTCCACGGATGCCATCGTGATGATCGGCGGGTTTGCCACGGCATTCGGTACCATCATGTACCTGTGCCTGTTAGGCGTCCACTGGGGATTCAAATTTCCCAGCATCGGTGTGGTTTTAGGATTGATATGCGCCATTATCGCCTGTTTTCTCACCTATTATGTGTGGCAGTATCCATTGTCCATCCATACGGCCGGATGGGGTATTTTCGTGGGACTGGCCGTGGCATATCTGTGCCGGGGTCTGGGGATGAAAGACAGTGAAGAAACCATTGCCCGGCAGAAAGAGATCCGGGAATGGCTCAACTCCATTGACGGTCCCTCTGAAAAAGGCAAACGCTGGCGCGGGTACATGAAAATCATCGTGCCCATCTGGTTTTTCATGGCCATCGGCCCCGGTGTTCTCATCGGCAACAGCGCCATATCCTTTGCCGGGTTCCCGCCCATCTGGTCCTGGCAGATTATCTGGTGGATCCTGGGGATCATCATGATGTGGGGGCTTTGTTTTAAAGCGGAAATGTCCACTACCTCGGCCGAACAGATCCGGCGGGCCGATGTGGAAACCATGGATGTGACCAAGGAAGCTGATGATATGTGATCATCCGGGCGATTCATTTGACAACCTGAAAAATAAAGGAGAAACACCATGGCGCTTGAAGACAAATATCTCATAGGAACCATCATTTTCTGCATATTGTTTGTATGTACATTCAGCTGGGGATGGTGGGGATAATCCCCCGAATTTGATTTATGACAATTTAATGAAGAATTCCGGACACCGGTGTGTGTCCGGAATTCTCACTGTTTCCACGCCATGACCCTGAGCCACCGATTCTGGATCTTTGCGCTGACTGCCGCCGGTATCATCCTGATGATTGTCACGGGCATGGCCCTGTATATCTGGTTTCATCTGACTTCCTCCCAGATACAGACCGTGATCACCCTGATCCGGGATCACCTGGCGGTTCTACTGACGGGAGGCCTTCTGTTATCCCTGGTTTTCTGGGCATTATCCGACCTGGTGTACGCCAATTACATCAAACCGGTCAAAAAAATATCTGCGGAACTGGCCCTGATCTATGCGTCCAATCCGTCATTACGCATTCCTGTTGCCGGAAATCTCGACATTCAGGACCTGGCCCGGACCATCAACACATTTGCCGATACATTTGAAAGATTAAATCAGGATATTGCAACGCAGGTGGTGGCGGCCAGAAAAGAAACCGAGCAGGAAAGAAACCTGCTGGCCGCCATCATGGGAGAACTGCCCCAGGGCGTGATTATCTGTAATCAGAACGGCCGCATCCTGTTGTACAATTCCCTGGCCAAAAATATCTTCACCTGCACCATGGCCCGGGAAAAATCTGAACAATTCATGGGCTTAGGTCGATCTATCTTTCATCTGGTGGACAAGGATCTGATTTCCCATGCCATGGAGGAAATCCATGACCAGATGGCCCTGGGTGAAAACAGTGCCGGCTCTTTTTTCATCACTCCCATCGGGGATCACAGTCTGATCAGCGTGGAAGCGATTCCGGTTCTGGACAAAACCAACCGGATTACCGGATTTATTCTGGCGATTCTTGATATTACCCGGGATGTCGAAAAATTCCGGTCCATGCAGCGGGATCTGGCGGATTTCCATCGATTTCTGGAAAAACAAAGTGTTTCCGAACAAAAATTTCTTCACCTGTCCGATACGATCCAGAACACATATCTCTCCCGCCTGCCCCTGTCCCGGCTTAACCTGGCTGCATTTCTTTCTAAAATCCAGAAACTTGCCGGCCGGAACCATGATATCCGGATCAATGTTCACAACCTGCCCAGAGACCAGCGGATCATGGCAGACACCTATTCTTTGACCCGGGCGATCGTGTTTTTATTCAGGACCCTGTCAGACTGGACATATGCCGTTGAATTCGACCTGACCGTTACCGACGCTTCCGGCCGGATACAGTTCGACATCACCTGGAAGGGGGTTCCGGTGGACAAACAGGGTCTGGACACCATCATAAAGACAACCATAAGTGCCATGCCCGGTTTTAAATCCATTCTGACACTCAACAATGCCCGGCTCAATGTCCCGGAATCAGAGGACACACACTTCTCTCACATTATTTTATCCGTGAAAAAATCCACGGAACCGCCTGCCACATCCCACCGGACACCGGTTCTGGCCGGTTCCCGGCCGGAATTTTACGATTTCGATCTGTTCCAGGTTACTGACAAAAACCAGCGGCTGGTGGATACCCGGTTAACAGAACTGTCCTATACGGTTTTTGACACGGAAACCACGGGGTTGAACCCGGAAGGGGGTGATGAAATCATCTCCCTGGGTGCGGTGAGAATTGTAAACAGCCGTCTTTTGTCTGACGAAATATTTGAAGAACTGGTGAATCCCGGACGGGATATCCCGGTGGCATCCTACCGGATTCACGGCATCCATCATGAAATGGTGGCGGAAAAAGACCCCATTGAAACGGTTTTGCCCCGGTTCCATCAGTTTGTGGCGGATACCGTGCTGGTGGGCCACAATATCGCATTTGACATGAAACTGCTCAAACTCAAGGAAAAAATCACCGGTATCCGGTTCACCAACCCGGTATTGGATACGCTGCTGTTATCAGCTGTTCTGCATCCGGTCCATGAACAGCATGACATAGAAAATATTGCCCGGCGCTTAGGTATTTCCATGATCAGCCGGCATACCGCTTTAGGGGATGCCATGACCACGGCACAAATTTTTTTAAAACTGATTCCGATACTGAACAGCAACGGCATACTGACCCTGGGAGATGCGATCCATGCGTCCAAAAATTCCTATTATGCCCGATTAAAATATTGATTCGCACCCAAACCCGTGATAGGGCTCAATACATGCAGCCAGTCGGCCCAACCTTCAACCAGGAGACCTGTTCATGAAAAAACCATGGCTTATCTTTGCCGGCCTGTGTGCCGTTGTCTTGGCCATCGTGATGATCTGCGTGATTTTCGGCAGTTACACCAGCATGCTGCGGTCCAAAAACCGGGTCCAGACAGGCAAGGACCTGATGATCACCGCCTTTGAAGACCAGTTGGACCAGATCCCGGACCTTTTGTCTGCGGCCTCAGGCATGGATACCGCATCGAACATTTCCCGGATCCATGATATCATGGAACAGATCCGGACTCTGCTGCTCCGGTTCCAGGCATCCGATGCCCCCCTGGATCCGGAACGGGTATCGATGTTTGAACAGGCCCAGTCCCGCCTGGCTGAAGACCTGGATGCTCTGGCCAGGGAAATCGGCACATCCCATCCCCGGGTTCAGGAAACGGCAGCCCAGTATCTGAAAACCATCTATGCCGTCCGGCAGTACAACCGGGAGGCGGCCTACTTTGACAGGCGTAAAAAGGTATTTCCGGGCATGTTCACAGCAAAATGGTTTGATCTGAATCATCTGCAGTACCCTGTCATTGAAATCTCCTGTTTTGATCCCTGGGGGCTGAAATGAAAAAAGACTCTTCCATGCCGGCATTTTTCAACCAGCCCGTGTCCGCCATTTTCCGGGCCAACATCGCCACCTGCCCCATGGACACGCCGGTAAACCAGGCAGCTCAAAAAATGAGCCGTTCCAATGCCTCAGCCATCCTGGTCAAGGATGATTCCAGACAAATTGCCGGCATTGTCACGGATGCGGATCTGCGGACAAAAATATTGGCAGAAAACCTGGCATCCGACACCCCGGTGTCCGAAATCATGACATCGCCCGTGATCACTATTTCATCCGACAGCCTGGTATTTGAAGCGTTTCTGACCATGATCGGCAAAGATAAACGGCATCTGGCCGTGTGCGGAGAATCCGGAGCCATTTCCGGTATTTTGACGGAAAAAGACCTGATTGCAGCCCAGACTAAAGACACCGATCTCCTGCTCAAAACCATCACCACCGCTAAAACCATGGCTGATTTAAAAAATTTTCATGCCCGGTTGTGCCGCATGCTTCTGGATCCCATTGACAACGGCGTACAACCGGAAGTGATCACCCGGCTGATCACCACGTTTTCCGATGCCATCCTCAAAAAAATCATGGCCTTTACCCTGGATGAGGTCGGACCCGCCCCCTGCCGGTTCGTATTTCTGACCATGGGATCGGAAGGACGGGAGGAGCAGACTCTGGTGTCGGACCAGGACAATGCCATTGTGTATGCAGATCCTGGATCAGACACGGAGGCTCAAGCGGCGGCCGATTATTTCAACCGTCTGGCCGACCGGGTGTGCACGCGTCTGGATATGGCGGGATACCGTTTCTGCGAGGGGAACAACATGGCCAAAAACCCGAAGTGGTGCCAGCCGTTGTCTGTCTGGAAACAGTATTTTCATGCCTGGATCCGCAAAGCCAAGCCGGAAGACCTGTTGTATTCCAGCATTTTTTTTGATTTCAAAGGCACATATGGGGATCTGTCATTGTCTTCCCAGCTCAAAGAATATCTGTTTGAATCCATCCAGGGGTGGTCCGGATTTCTCCGGAACATGACCGAAAATGCCCTGTACTTCAAGCCGCCCATCGGGCTGTTCGGCAAGTTGAAAGTCGCATCGGACGGCCGGCACAAGAACGCGTTTGACGTCAAATACGCCATGCTGCCCCTCACGGACGTGACCCGGGTATATGCCCTGAAAAACAATATTCATCAGACCAATACCCTGAAACGGCTGTTCCGGCTGTATACCAGACATGCCATCACTGCAAAGGAATACCACAACCTGGTCCAGTGCTATCATTTTTTGATGAAACTGCGGTTCCGGCGCCAGATCACCAACATCATGGACGAGGGAACCCCCCCGGACAATTACATCAACCCGGACAACCTGTCTCAGCTGGACCGGCACATGCTCAAGGAAATATTCAAACTGATTGAAAATTTCCAGCAGAAATTGAATATGGAATTCACCGGGGTGGTCTGATTCCAGATCAAAACCCACCGGATCCATCCATGAACCCCAAAGCACAAAATCTGAATCTGATATCTGAATGACTACAGCCGGAATGTTTTTTTACACAGGTCACAGGAACTGGTTGCCGGAATTTCCCTGCAGTGAACACATTTTTCAGACAGGTACCGGTCTTTGCCCTGATTTTTTTTGCAGTTGGGGCAGACCCAGTCCTTTCTGGCAGGCAGCACCCGGGCACAATAGGGACATTTGATGGGAAATTTTCTGAACACCAGAAACATCAGTCCGGAAATAATGAAAAAAGGACCGAGAAGTTTAAACTGAACGCTGTCTGCAAACCGGCTGAAATCCGAGGCACTGGACAGAATGACAAACAAAAGAAACGCAATGGATGTCACCGCCAGAAACTTGAATCTGAAATGAAAAAACACGGACGGGAGAGGTTCTTTTTCCATAATATCACTCCTTGGTTTGAAAATGATACAGCCGGGACGAAAATCGGACTTCCAGATCATGGCGCTGCTGCTCAAACCCATCCGAATTTGAGGTGGGTTCCATCACGATCTCCGGTTCAAAAACAATACGTACCCGGGAAAAAGGCTTCGGCAGCATAAACCGGTCCCAGGAATTGAAAAACCAGGCACGATCTGCCGCCACATAAAAAGGCACCAGCCGGGCACCCGTGGCATGGGCCATGCGAATGATACCGGGCTTGATTTTTCCGGCAGGTCCTCTGGGACCGTCCAGGATATGCGCACCGAACCGGTAAGCGTTTATATGGGTGATCATGGCAGCCATGGCGGATTTCCCTCCCCGGGAAGATGAGCCTCTGGGCGTATGCCATCCCACCCGGTTGGCCACCCCGGAGATCAGGTCCCCGTCCCGGCTTTGGGAAATCATCAGGCCCGGATGATACCCGGCATAGGTCTCAAAATGAGCGACGGCGGCAAAAAACTGCTGGTGCCAGGCACACAGTAACACAGGGAATTTCTGGCTTAACAGCGTTTTCCAGACCGCTTCGTTTTCCACTGAGAGACGGAACGTACGGCTGTACCATTTGATCAGATAATAGGCAAACCAGATGAACGCCGGGGTATAAATCAGAAATTTCAAGCGTTTGAACATGACCGCCCACCTCCCCGGGGCCGGATGCAAGTGTGGCCGGATGGGTGTTTCCTGCGATAACACACCATCACAATATTTTGTACAGCGGACCGCCTTTACAGGCCATCCGCTCCACCTGCCGGGCCACGTCCGGGTCCGGTACCAGCGGGGCCGCATGAAACGGTTTGATGCGGGCGTCAATGACCAGCGGGGCTTCGCATCCCCAGTGTTTATGCAGGGTTCTTTCTTTGATGCCGTAAATGTCATGGGACGGGTTGGAGCGCAGAAACGTCACCCACAAAAAATTATCAAACGAGTCTGCGCAAAACCGGGCATCATCCACCACCACCACCAGGGCCAGGCCGGATACGTCTCCCAGGGTTTCCAGATATTTTTTCACCGGACTGATCTGCTGTCTGGCCCTGGGATAGGAAGTGAACGCCGGCCCCTGGATGGCGGCAATCCCCGGGGCTGCCATCTCGGCGTGAGAAAAACCGTCGGGCAATGAGAACTGAACCGGCAGGGCCTGGCCAAGACGCCGTTTTGCAGATCCGGCCGCAGCCATCACCAGTTTGGATCCCTGGTTGATCTGCTGACCGGAATAATCAAGGGTGTCCATGGTGGTCCGGGTGATGAAATGCAGGTCTCTGGAGAAATCAACCCGTTCCAGCACATGCATCAGAAACCGTTTTTCATCGTTCACATCCAGGCCGGGATTGTCCTCATGGGCGCAGATGAAAAGGTATTTTGCCAGAGACAGCTGCCCTTTGCCCAGGATGGCATGGGCATGGGTAAGCAGTTCTCTTGGCATGGGCTCTTCATAGGGCAGGTATCTTTCCCTGGCCTTGGCCAACAGCAGCGGATGCACACCTGCCGCATCCACGGCATTGACTGCGGTCACACCGGGAAGGGCTTTGGCCACCGCATTCCGGGTAATTTCATGGATGAGCCGGCCGAAATGACTGTCCTCCCTGGGGGGGCGCCCTACCACGGTAAACGGAAAAATCGCTCCCGGCCGGTGCCACACCGATGCCACCCGGATACAGGGAAACGCATGGACATTGGAATAATATCCCAGATGATCGCCGAACGGGCCTTCCGGCCGGGTCTGGTGGGGAACCACCCATCCGGTGATGCAGAAATCCGCATCAGATGACATCACAAACCCGTTACGGCGAAAATATCTGAAATTGCGCCCGGCCAGGGCCCCGGCAAAGGCAATCTCCGGCATTGCTTCCGGCAGGGGCATCACCGCTGCCAGGGCATGGGCCGGAGGCCCGCCGATAAAAATGCTCACTTTCAAAGGCCAGTTTTTTTCCAGGGCTTTCCGGTGATGCACCCCGATGCCCCGGTGCAGCTGATAGTGCAGACCGACTTCTTCATTGGGGTGATAATCGTTGCCGGACATCTGGATCCGGTACATGCCCAGATTGGATCTCAGCACCGAACCCGCATCCGGATCCAGGGAAAATACCTGGGGCAGAAGTATAAACGCCCCGCCATCTCCGGGCCAGCAGGTGATCTGGGGCAGCTGGTCAATCCGGGTCATTCGGGTCAGTGTCCGGCTTGCCTGGACCGGCAAGGGCAAAGACCGGGCCAGGGCCATCCCGGCCTTGACCATCCGGCCCGGGGATCTGACCGCCTGCATGGGGTCCGATACCATGTCCACCAGGGCCTTGACCTGTTTCAGCTGCGGTTCAAAAATTTTCAGGGTCCGCTCCCAGGTGCCGTACAGGTTGGACAGGGCCGGAAAGGCAGAGCCTTTGACCGTTTCAAACAAAAGGGCCGGGCCGTCTGCTTCAAACACCCTCCGGGTGATCTCGGCCATTTCCAGATGCGGGTCCACGGGTTCATGAATGCGGATCAGTTCTTTTTCCTGTTCCAGAAACGCCACGCATTGATTCAAACTGCAAAATTTCATAAACAAACAATCTCCCGGTTTCCGAATCCTTTGCGGTTATCCATATGAAACACCTGATCCGGTAAAAATGCATACAGCCGGGCATGGAACGCATTTTGGAAAAAAGTCAGAAAATCGGTTCCCGGCACGGTGATACCAAAGCGCCGGGCATATGCCGCGGCTGCTGATGCCGTCCGGATACCGGGTTTCTGGGATTGAAGGGTTCCGCTCATTTGAATTCCTTCCAGATGGTCCACCTGTTCATGGACGCAAAATATGGATGCCGCGCATAAACGGCCGTCCCCCTCCTGTATGTGGCGGGAATCAGGACTGGAAAAAAAATAAAACCGGTTTTCCCTGAAAAGATAATAAACCGGTGCGGACCAGGGACCGGCTTCACCGCACGTTGCCAGAGTCATGGTCCAGACAGTATCAATCAGCTCGTGAAATCGCTTTTTGGACTGACTACTGGGCATATCCCCATTCTTTCAACCGCTTGAATGCATACTGGGAATACTGATTCGACTGATAATTGATCATCTTCAGGTATGTGGCATAATCATTGGCTGCGGCCTGCCGCTGTCCCAGTTTATCCCGGGAATATCCCTTGTAAAAGGTCAATTGGGGATTGCCCGGCAGCAACTGGTCGCATCGGGTAAAATTGTCCAGGGCCCGGTCAAACTGCCGGGTCCCCACATGGGCCAGGCCGGCCACATAATGTCCCTGGGGTTCTGTGGGATACAGCTTCACAGCTGCGGCTGCATAGGATACCGCCTCCGCATTTTTCTCCCGGATCAGCTGGCACCTGGCCATGAGCACATGGGCCGCATAATCATCACCGGACAGTTTCAGGGCCGATGAAAAAGCGGTTCGGGCGGCATCGTATTTTTCCTGAGCCAGATATTTTTCTCCTTCCTGCATCAATTCAATGGCTTTTTTCTGCTGCCGCAGGGTTGCGGTGTGATCCATGTACCGTTCCCGGTAAACCGGTGCGCTTTGTGACCGGAGATAAGCTCCCTGATCCCGCTGCACGGCTGCTGCCAGGCGTTCATCACTCATGGGATGAGTGGAGAACAGCATCTGGGCGGAGGAGGGCTGCTGCTTGTTCAAGGTGTTGAGCATCTCCATCAGTCCCACGAACCCTTTGGATCCGTACCCCGCCTTGACCATGTATTCATGTCCCAGGAAATCGGCTTCCCGCTCATTGTCCCGGCTGTATTTAGCCAGATACAGTCCCTGGCCCAGGGATCCCAACTGCTGGGTCAGATTCCCCAGACCCTTGGCCTGGGAATCCACCAGAATGGCCAGACCACTCACGAACAGGGAAGACAACTGACTTTTAGATACC
>CALGAJ010000131.1 GCA_937951975.1 uncultured Desulfotignum sp. | reverse complement strand
CGGATACGCGCACCCCAGATTCCCCAAGGTGACAAGGATACGGGCCAGGGCGTTTTTGTCCACCGGTTCATATCCCCGATACCCGTCCAGCAGGATCCGGCATTTGAGCCGGTCGATCATGGCCAGGGCATCTGTCAGGGTCAGCGGTGCCACTCCGAATACCGTGTCATTGAGCGCTTCGGCAAATATCCCGCCCAGCCCGCACATGACGCAAGGCCCCAGCCGGGGGTCCCGGACAAACCCTGCCGTCAGCTCGATTTTTCCCGGGATCTGTTTCTGGATCAGGAAATGGCCCCGGCCTTTCATGGTCTTTTGAAGCGTTGTCACCGCGGTTTCAAGATCCTGGTCCGATGCGAGCCCTAAGTGTACCAGCCTGGATTCGGTCTTGTGTGACACCCCGGGAACCATGCCCTTGGCCACCAGGGGAAACCCGAGATCAGCCGACGCGCGCTGGGCTTCCTCAAAAGAGGTCACCTGTTTTTCTTCCACCACTGGAATGCCGCAGGCGCCCAGCACCTGTTTGGATACCAATTCGTCCAGCGTGCCGGTTTTTGATGTCAGCACCGCCAGGCGGGGATCCTGCTTCAACCGGCGGATCTGTGATTCTGCATCCGGCCCGGTATCGGTATCCGATACGTGCGGGCGCTTCAGCAGCATGCCCATGCATTCCACGGCCCGCATCACCTCCCGAAATACCGGCACCCCCAGGGGCTGTGCCGATTTCTGGAACTGATACACATGATCCCGTTCCCCGGAAATCCAGCAGAACAGCGGCTTGCCCGCTTCCCGGGCTGTGCCGGCCATTTTTTCCAGATCAACATCCAGACTGAATCCGCCGGCAAAGCAATGGATAAACACAGCATCCACCTCAGGATCGGCGCACACGGCCTGCATGGCGGTCTCATAGGTTTTTTCGGATCCGTTCAAAATAATTCCAGGCCACATGTCCACGGGATTGGCAGGCGGCATCCATTCCGGAAAAACCGTCTGCAATGTTTCCAGAGTAGTGTCACTGAATTGAGACAATACCAGGCCGTGCCGGTCCATGATATCCGCAGACACGATTCCTGCAGCCCCGGTGTAGGTGAGCACGGCCACCCGGTTCCCGGTCCGGGGCGGCAGATGGGCATACATGCCCAGGGTCCGGGAAAAATCAGCCAGCTGATAAAACCCGTCCGCCGTCACAACCCCGGCCTGGGCCATGGCACCGGCCACCAGAGCCCCGCCGGCCGACAGACTGGCGGTGTGGCTCTGGGCCGCAGCCGCGCCTCCTGCGGTTTTCCCGCCGTTGAGGATCACCACGGGCTTGGGGGTGCGCCGGCACAGGGCCATGAACCGCCGGCAGTCGGTCAGCGATTCCAGGTACAGCCCGATGGCGGCCGTGTCCGGGTCATTGATCAGCCATTCCAAAAGGTCGTTTTCATCCACATCCATTTTGTTGCCGATGGAACAGACCTTGGCGATCCCCATGGTGCCGTGGGACATGAGATCGATGAGAAACGCCCCGGCCAGCATCCCGCTCTGGGCGATCAGAGACACATTGCCGGCCGCCAGGCCGGTATCCCAGATGGTGGGGGTGACCGTGGAAAAGACAAACCGGTTGTGCGTATCCACCAGTCCCATGCAGTTGGGACCCCACAGCCGGATCCCGGTTTTCCGGGCGGTCTGTCTGATCTTTTCCTGCAGTGCCGCCCCTTGAGTCCCGGTTTCCGAAAATCCGGCAGACTGGATCATGACGCCCGGAATCCCTCTTCGGGCACAGTCCTCGATCACCTGGGGCACCATGCGGGCCGCCACAAACACAATGGCCAGATCCACGGGGTCCGGCACATCAGACACCGACGTATAACAGGTGAATCCTTCTATGTCATCGTACCCGGGGTTGACCGGATAAACCGGCCCTGAATACCCTTTTTTAAGATTCAACACAATCAGATTGCCGCCCTTTCCTTTGCTGGCCGTGGCTCCCACAACCGCAATCCCCCGGGGCCTGAAAAAAAACTCCATTCACCATTCTCCTGTAATTGCCTGCTCCATAAAAAATAATACCAGGTATATTAAGCAATCTATGTCAATCACTCAACAATAATTATTTTAGAACATCTTGACACGCATCGCATAATCGTTGAAAATCAGAACTTCTGCCCAAATACAGGTCCCTGAACCGGAGAGGTGGCCGAGCGGCTGAAGGCCCTGCTCTCGAAAAGCAGTATCCCGGCAAACCGGGATCGTGGGTTCGAATCCCACCCTCTCCGCCATCATATCAATAAAAAAACACTTCACAAACCTATTCATTATTTAAGTCAAAAAAAATTATTATAAGTTGCAATAGTATTAATAATAAGGTATTCTGTCTATCAATTCAATTGTTTTTTCTATTCATACAATTACCCATTTGTTGCATCGGGGGCAAATGATGGAATCTATTAAAAAATTTTTAGAACGAGGTCCCTCAACCTCCAAAGAGATCCAGGCGGCACTTGGTTTGAGTCAAAGCACGGTATCCCGGATGCTCAAAAAAATGGGCGATGGTATCGTTCAGATATCAGCGGGGCGATCCGTGCGGTATGCAGCCACATGCCATGCATTCGGCGGCAACGACAAATTACCTATAGGCATGATCGATGAATCCGGAAAAATTCAATTGGTTGCATACCTGCGCCCATTGAACTGTGGCGGTTTTTTTCTGGAGCCGGCCGTCAAAAACTGTTCTCCTTTGCTCCTGGGGGCGGATAAAACCGGTCTGTATGAGGATTTGCCCTATTTTCTTTTTGATCTGAGGCCTCAAGGCTTTTTAGGCCGGCTGGCAGCCAAAGGCATTGCCGGGCAATCCGAAGATTTTCCCGACAACCCCAAAGCGTGGAATACCAATCTTATCGGCCGGTATTTAATTTCCAACGGGGATGATTTGCCGGGCAATTTCATATTTGGAGAACAGCAGTTTTTGCGTGTCCGGCGCAGACCCGCTGCTGTTTCTCGAAACGATTATCCCCGGCTTGCCGCCAATGCAGTCAAAGGGGAGCCCCCCGGATCCTCGGCAGGAGGCGAACAGCCCAAATTTACCGCCTTTAACGCCGGACAGACATCCCATGTCATCGTTAAATTTTCTCCCATGGGAAACAATGAAGTGGCCCAAAGATGGAAAGATATCCTGATCACTGAATATCATGCCGGCAGAGTTCTGGGTGGCCACGGCTTTCCTGTGGCAGAAACAGATCTTTTTGAGATGGACGGCCGATTGTTTCTGGAAACCCCTCGCTTTGACAGGATCGGTGAATTCGGCCGGTCATCAATGATCTCCCTTGATATGGTTGACAGAGAATTCATTGGATCCGGGAGCGGCAACTGGGTCCGGGTCATGGAGGCGCTCTATAATCAGGGGATGGTGAATCATCCGGATTTACAAACAACCCGGGAATTACGGTATTTTGGTCAACTGATTCATAATACGGATATGCATCTGGGAAATTTGAGCCTTTCCATTGAAAAAGATAAATTTCGGTTGCTCCCGGTGTATGATATGTGTTCTATGGGATTTGCGCCGAAAACCGGAGAAGTCCTGCCTTTTGGTTTCCAACCGGATCTCAGGGAGTCGGATCTTGCCATGGCAGCCGCTGAAAGGATGAGGGACATGGTCCATGAATTTTGGGGACAGGTTTCTAACGATGAAAGAATTTCGGATCCATTCAAAAATTATTTGACAATGCGTGCAACAAAAAACCAATAGCCTTCGGGCTTGATATGACCCTTTGATTTCTCCGCGATCATGGCATGATTTGTGCTGTTTATGTTTTTAGAAAAATGAATTTAACCGAGCACAGGAAAATGATGATATGGCCCGACCCTACGGCAGAAAAATCCGGCGACAGGTCAAAAAGATTCTTGAGGACCCGGACCGGTTCAAAGCGCTGGACCGGTTGACTCAAATTCCAGACCCGCAGTTGAAGGCGCATCTGTTTTTTTTTCTTTACAACCAGGATGAACTGATCCGGTTCCGCAGTGTGACCGCCATGGGACATTTAGGGTTCCGCATGGCTGAGACGCACATGGAAAAAGCCCGGGATTTGATGCGGCGGATCTTATGGAACCTCAATGACGAGTCCGGGGGCATCGGCTGGGGATCGGCCGAGGCCATGGGGGAAATTTTAAGCCGGCATCCGGGCCTGGCTGGTGAATTCGACTCCATTATGTTTTCGTTTCTGGATCCGGAAGCCAACTTCATTGACAACCCCCAGCTCCAGCAGGGTATTTTATGGGGCATGGGCACATATGCCAAAGCCGCCCCTGACCGGATCACCCCTTACAGGGCATCGGTAATTGTTCCATTTCTGGATGATGAGGCCTCAATGAAAAAAGCCTATGCAATCCGGGCCCTGAACCATGCCGGGCGTTTGGATCCGGACACCCGGCCGGAACACCTGCTTTCAGATCAGACAGAAATTTTGATGTATACCGGGTGGACCTTTAAAACCACCCGGATCTGTGACCTGGTCCGGGAGACGGCCGGCAGACAAAGGAATATCCGATGACCGTCAAAAAATGTGATGAAAATATCGCCCGCACCATTGATATGGCCAGAGAAATGATCGATCTGGCCCAACAGGGATATGAGCACCACGAGGATCCCGGATGCGGTGTGCTTTACGGGATTCTGCTGGATTCCGGATACCGGATCCTGGAGCTGGCACTCAAGGAGAAACAGGCCCATATCAACAAGGGATGGTGGTTTGATACGGTAAAGGATGATGACAAAAAATGAAACGACCGGTGATTGATCTGGGATCGTGTATTTTGTGTGAAATCTGTGTGGAGGTGGCCCCTCATGCCTTTGAAATCGGTGATTCCGGTTTTATCCAGGTCCGGCCCCTGGATGATTATCAGGACGAAGATATATTTGAGGCCGTAAAAAACTGTCCCAAAGACTGCATTTCATGGGAAGAGGACTGACCGTCTTTTTTGGAAATCAGCAAAAACCTATTGCGCTTGATACACAAACGTGTCATTTAAGGCATCAGAATTGTGCCATATGAACTGAACCCTTTGCCGCCTGAAGATGACATGACATGAAAAACCCTGCCCACAGCCTGCTGGACCGCGACAACCTGAATCTTGTTCTGGACAATCTCAAACTCGGGATCATCGCCCACACCCCGGAACGTATCATCACGGTATTCAATAAAGAAGCGGAAAAAATCACAGGATACAAAAAACAAGAGGTTCTGGGCAAAGACTGTCACGATGTGTTCAATGCCCCTTTCTGCGGCGCCAAATGCTCATTTTGCGATGATACGCCGGATTTTTTTTCCGACACCAAGGAATATCCCGTCACTTTTGTCAATCGCACCGGAGACACCCGGCAGCTGGAAATGACGGTTTCCGCCGTCATTGACAACCAGGGGGAATTCAAGGGCGTCATTGCCTCTTTCCGGGACCTGACCGAATCCATTGACCTGTCTTTGAAAGCGGAATCCCTGTCCAGCTTTAACGGCATTATCGGCAAAGACCGGACCATGCAGGAAATTTTCCGGCAGATCCGGGATGTGGCGTTATACAGCTATCCGGTTCATGTGTCCGGAGAAACCGGCACGGGCAAAGAGCGGGTGGCCAATGCCATTCATGATATTTCCGCGTATGGAAACGGCGCATTTGTGCCGGTGAACTGCGGAGCAATCCCTGAAGGTATTGTGGAAAGCGAGCTGTTCGGCCATGTCAAAGGCGCGTTCACAGGGGCTGTCAAAGAGAGAAAAGGCCGGTTCGAACTGGCCCACAAAGGCACGCTGTTTTTAGATGAGGTCACGGAACTGCCCCTGAAAATCCAGGTCAAACTGCTGCGGTTTCTTCAGGAAGGCACGTTTGAAAAGGTGGGGGGGGAAACAAAAGAGACCGTGGATGTGCGGATCATTTCCGCTGCCAACCAGTCCCTGAAAGAGGCGGTCCGGGACGGCCGGTTCAGGGAAGATCTTTATTACCGCCTCAATGTCATTCCCATCCACCTGCCGCCGCTGCGGGAACGCAAAAACGATATTCCGCTGCTGGCCTCTTATTTTCTCAAACAGGCGGAACAGGAAAACAACACAGCCATGCCGACTCTGTCCGGTGATACCCTGAACCTGCTGCTGGATTATGACTGGCCCGGCAATGTCCGGGAACTGAAAAACGTGATCCAGTTTTCCGTGGTACGATGCCGGGGAAATCAGATCCTGCCTTCGGATCTGCCCCCGGAAATCACCCAGGGATCAGGCATGACCTTATCATCTCCCCGGGAACCGGATCTTCTGCCGGACCCCGGACCTGCCCGGGGCCGACTGGATGCTGCATCCGTCAAAGCGGCCCTGACCAGAACCGGTGGCAACAAATCAAAGGCGGCCCGGGTTCTCGGGGTCGGCCGGGCCACCTTGTACCGGTTTTTAAACAACAATGCAGATGCCAGGGAATTCAGTGAACGGCTCTGACAGCCGGTTCCACCGTCAGTTCAGGCATCAATGCCCGAACACCAGACCCTGTCCGGCAGAATCCACGGTAAAGCGGATCGTATCTCCCTTGACAAATTCCCCTTTCAACAGCGCCAGTGACAGCGGGTTTTCGATCTCCCGCTGAATCACCCGTTTCAAGGGACGGGCCCCGAAACTGGGATCATAGCCTTTTTTCGCCAGATAGGCCATGGCATCGTCATCCAGTTCAATGGTCAGACCTCTTTCTGACAGGCGCCGGTTAAGATGTCTGATCTGGATGCCGGCAATCTGTTCGATATGTTTCCGGTCCAAAGCATGAAACGTGATGATTTCATCGATCCGGTTCAGAAATTCGGGCCGGAACATCTCTTTCAATGCCCGCGCAATGCCCTGGTCCACCTCTTCCTGTGAAAATCCGCCGCTGGTGCCTGACTCCTGAAGGAACCGGGACCCCACATTGGAGGTCATGATGATGATGGTGTTTCTGAAATCCACGGTTCGCCCGTGCCCGTCGGTCATGCGGCCGTCATCCAGTACCTGGAGCAGGATGTTGAACACATCCGGGTGGGCCTTTTCAATCTCGTCGAACAGCAGCACGGAATAGGGACGGCGGCGTACGGTTTCAGTGAGAAACCCGCCTTCGTCATACCCCACATATCCGGGAGGGGCCCCGATAAGCCTTGCCACGGAATGCTAAATGCGCCTGCTTCAGCCCAGCACCAATGTCCAGATCAGCAAAAAGAACCCCGACCGGTTTGTCTTCAAGGCGGTGGAAGTGATCCGCAAGGGGTGGGGCCAGCCCTCGGCATTCAATGTGGAAGCTGTTGTCCAGGAGC
>CALGAJ010000130.1 GCA_937951975.1 uncultured Desulfotignum sp. | reverse complement strand
GGTACGAGGTTCCCAGCACCAGATAGGCCAGGGCCGCGCCTTTTCCCCGGCCGATTTTATCGGAAATAGAACCCCAGATCACGCCGCAGAAAATGCTCAACCCGCCCACCATGGCCCACAGCCCGCCGGTCCAGGCTTGGCTGTACCCCATTTCATTCACCAGGTAGGC
Source organism: uncultured Desulfotignum sp. (assembly GCA_937951975.1). GTDB lineage: Bacteria > Desulfobacterota > Desulfobacteria > Desulfobacterales > Desulfobacteraceae > Desulfotignum. The sequence continues at coordinate 6,267 of CALGAJ010000130.1, read as the reverse complement.
CGCGAAAAACACCATGTAGATGATATAGGACATGCCGTAGAAAAAATACACCACTCCTAAAAACCACAGAGATTTCATTTTATAGACAGCGCCCCAGTCCAGGGAAGAGACTTTGGGGGCCGGGGCCGACGTATCCGGCGCGTCTTTGTGGCCCACCGGCATCAGGCCTTTTTCCGCCGGCTGGTTCCGCAGAAAAATACCCACCAGCACTGCCGCGAAAAGCACCAGAACACCCAGGATATACCAGGAATATCGCCATCCGTCCGCGTTATAGGATTTGAGAATAAACGGAACGATCAGGCCGGATAGAAACGTACCCAGCCCGATGCCCCCGGACACGATACCGGTGGCAAACCCGCGCTTGTGGATGGCAAACCAGGCCGAGCCCAGGGCCATGGCCGGTACATAGGCGGCCCCGTTGCCAAGTCCTGTGAAAAGCCGCATGGCAAAGGCGAACCCGAAAGACTGGGCCAGACCGGTGAGGATCATGGTGACGCCCATCAAGATTAGCGCTGCAGTGATCACGGCACGGGTCCCGAACCGGGCCGCCAGAAATCCGCCGATGATGGCCATGGACAGGTATCCGATGAAATTGCCTGTGCCCAGAAGCCCCAGCTGGGTGTAGTCGAAAGACAGCCCGTCCTTCATGGCGGGCAGAAGCAGTGTGTAAGCCATCCGGCCGAACCCGTGGGCTGCCACCGTGGTCAGAAGACCCATGAAAATCACGATCCATCCGTAATGCAGCTTGTTTTCCATGCGACGCTCCTTTTTTGAAAGTTGCGAAAGACATGAAATCTGTATCAATAAAGCGGGAAGGTGTAAAGCGGTTTTACCGGAGAATTTTTTTCAACACGAAAAATCCGGCCCTCCGGATCAGGGCGGTTACTTGATCAGGCTGGCCGACACAGCCGAAATCAGAATCAGAAACGCTGCAGCCAGGGCCAACGGTTCCCGAAGCCGGAACCGGCAGACCGCCGTCAAGGGGAAAAAAATCGTGCCGGCGGCAAAGCCGCAGAAAAACCCGAACACATGTGCCCAGACATCGGTGTTTTCGCCATGGCTCAAAAATGCCATCAGCGTGGCCCCGGCCACCAGGGGCAGTATCCGGTCCCGTCTTCGCAAGGGGCCTTTGCGCATCATCTGGAAAGCTGCCAGTCCGCCGGCCGCACCCATGACCGCGGTGGACGCGCCGATGGACAGAAGAGCCGTGCCCCGGAACCCGGCATTGATCAGGTTGCCGCTGGTGCCGGCAAACAGCAGAAACAGTGGTCCGGAACCGTATCCGGACAACCGGATCAGGGGCCCGGCAAAGAAAAACAGGCCGGCCAGGTTCCCCAGCAGATGAGCGGTATCCGAGTGAAGGAGTAACGCCGTGACTGCCCGGAAGGTCTCCCCCTGGGAAAGGTACATGCCGGATACGCCATAGGCCAGGATGAAATCCCACCGGGCACCGGTCCTCTCGATACCAAAATGAACGGCTGTCAGCAGGCCCATGATCATGAAAACCGTGACAGACAGAAATCCGGCGGGCATGGCCGCCGAAGGGGATATTGGTTCGGAAATGGGAGGGTTCTCCCTGAAATAGGCGGCCACCTGGGATACAGCCTCATCTGTCTGGTCTGAAGCAGTCAGGATGTCAATACCCCGAAGACCCTTTGATTTTCCGGCGCGGATATTCTGGGAGGCCAGTATCAGGAGGATCAGATCCGCATCCCGGGAGGTCATTCCGGTAAAAATACGTTTCATTTTATCCGGATTCTGTGGTAAAGGCGAAGACATGATGAACAGTTTATCCCAAGTTCAGGAGAAATAAAAGCATGCAGATCATACGATTCAGGACAGCGGACAACCAACTGTACACCGGGTGCGATTATGACGGCACCACGGCATCGGTGTTGGAAGGTGATGTATACGGCAAACTGACAGATGCCGGACAGCGGGAAAATGTGGCAAAACTCGAGGTGCCTGTGATACCTGAGACCATCTTCTGCATCGGCCTCAACTACCGGGGCCATGCAAAGGAAACCGGCATGGATCTGCCGAAATACCCGGTGGTGTTCATGAAAAACCCCGGGGCCGTGACCCCCCATAAAAGTAACATCGTGATTCCCGCTTCCTGCCTGGAAACGCCGGAAGTGGATTATGAGGCGGAACTGGGGGTGATGACCGGCCGGGAAGCCAGAAATGTGTCCGAAGCCAAAGCCCTGGAGTATGTGCTGGGGTATACCTGCGCCAATGACGTGTCGGCCCGGCGGTGGCAGAAACATGCCGGGGGCGGACAATGGGTCCGGGGCAAGAGTTTTGATACGTTCTGTCCTTTGGGGCCGGTGCTGGTGACCGCCGATGAGATCCCGGACCCCCAGACCCTGGCCATCGAAAGTGTCCTTAACGGCACAACCATGCAGCAAAGCAACACCCGGGACATGATTTTTTCCGTGGCGCAGTTGATCGCATTTCTGTCTGAATCCACAACGCTTGCGCCGGGAACCCTGATTCTAACCGGCACGCCGGAAGGGGTGGGGTATGCCCGAAAACCCCCGGTATACCTGATGCCGGGGGATCATCTTCAGACCCGGATCCAGGGAATCGGGACCCTGGAAAATCCGGTGATTGCAGAAAAAAGCGGAAATTGAAACAAACACGCCCCTGAAATTCCGGGTCGTCCGGTTTTTCAGGGGCGTGTCAGATAAAGGGATTTGATTTTAAATAAGGGTTCCGGTTTCGGATATTATGGTGCATGTGTCACGGCCGCAACCCTCAACGTTCCAAAATCGAATCAATACCGGCCGCAACCGGAACCTCTGCCGCTGCCGTCTGTGTTTTTCTGACCATATCCCTGGCCCAGTTTCGGGCAGTTGCCCTTGCCGTAGCCGTTGTGGTGTCCGCCCCGGCCCATCCCCTGTCCGAACGTAAGTTCAGGGGCCACTTTTTTGGCGGCCAGCATGAAATCGATCCGGTTTTCCTGGAGCTGTTTCATGAGATCCGACACTTCCGTGTTCAGCCGGGTCAATTGAGCGCGGTCCGGCTGGGAGGTTTCCATGAGCAGGCGGATTTCATTGTGTTTCTGCATCATGGATGCCCGCAGTTCATAGGTGTCGTCGATGAATCTCTGGCGCAGGGTTGCCAGTTCGTCTTTCTGGGCATCGGTCAGATCGTTCCAGGCGTACCGGTCAATGCCCGGGCAGCTGGTGCCCCCGCCGTATCCGCCCATGCCTTTGCCCGGTCCCCAGGAAAATGCATAAGTGGATAACAATCCAACGGCGATCAGTGCGGTCATCAGGATCAGTGCTTTTTTCATGATAAACTCTCCTTTGTGAAAAAAATTAAAAATGGTGTTCCGTTTTGTTATTGTTTATAGGTATCTTTGCTTTGCCGATACCCGTTTACCCTGGCAATAGGTTATAGCAAAGGGTGTGCCATGTTCGAAATATAACCATATCTATCTGAAATAAAAGGGATAATTTTTTTTGATCCGATTGCGTGCAACCGGGGAGACAGCAAACTGTATCTTTTTTACCCGGTTTCGGTATCCAGGTGGGTAATTATTATACATGGGGGGCTGAATCCATGCTGGCAGCCCTCCCTGCGGGCAGAATTCCGCCAGGGGCTCCGTCTTTGCAGGACGAATATCAATCAAGCATCATCGGTGCGGGATTTCACAGGAGGAAAGGTGTACATTTAATATTAAATGGAGTAGATACGTTGAAACGGGTACAGTCTTTGCTATGGTAAACGGATATGAAAAAATTATCAACCCGATCACTGTCGTCTCTGATCTCTCCGCTCATGCTGGCAGGGGTGCTGCTGGTACTGACCCCGATTTTTGCGGTCATGACCCTGGACCGCATGGAAAAACTCAAATCCCATATCACGGATCAGCAGGTGGCCAAGGGGATTTCCCTGATCCGGACCTTTGAAGCCGGGACCCGCACCGGCATGATGACCATGCACTGGGGCATGCGCCGGATTCAGGACCTGCTTCAGGAAACCGCGTTTCAGCCGGAAGTGGTGCATATCATGATTGTCTCGGCCGGCGGCACCATTCTGGCCCACAGTGATCCGGCAAAATTGGGGCAGGTTCTGACGGATATGCCGGAAATCATTGATTCTGAAACAGACCAGGGGAGCGTGTATCATCGATACCGGCAGGAAGATGAAAATAAGGTGTTTGAGGTGTACAAGCGGTTTGCCCCCATGGAAAGCCGGTTCAGGGGACATTCCATGGGAATGCACGGCAAGCCGCGGATGAGGGAAAAACCGTTTCCGGGCAACAATGTGCTTGAAGACAAGGCGCTGATCCTGGTGGGGCTTTCCATGGATCAGATGGACCATGCCCAGGCCCGGCTTTTGCGCCATGCCGTGGCCCAGGGAGTGATGTTCTTTGTACTGGGGTGTGCGGGTGTGATCAGCCTGATGGCGTTCCAGGCCTTTCGCACCACCAAAGCCCGGCTGGTCAGTGCCAGGGCATTGTCTGAAAAACTGAAAAAAGAGATTGAAACCACCCGGCATCTGGCGGCCATCGGCAAGCTGGCTGCCGGTGTGGCCCATGAGATCAGGAATCCGTTGAGTTCCATCAAGGGGTTTGCCACCTATTTTGAAAAACGGTATGCGGATCATCCGGATGATCAGGAAACGGCAAAGATCATGGTTCAGGAAGTGGAACGGATCAACCGGTCCGTTACCCAGCTTTTAGAGTTTGCCAAGCCCATGGCCGTGGAAAAAAAACAGGTGGGCATCCGGGAAGTGATATCCCATTCATTGAAGCTTATGACCCATGACCTGGAAAAGAAATCCATCACGGTTCACACGGATATCCAATCGGCCCGGACCCGTTTTTACACGGACCCGGACCGCATGAACCAGATTCTGCTCAACCTGTACATGAACAGCCTGGTGGCTATGGATGACGGGGGCCACCTCACGGTCACGGTGACGGATGTGACCCCGGGCCGGGATCTGGAGATCCGGGTCGCGGATGACGGTTGCGGCATGGATGAACAGATGTTGTCTGAAATTTTTGATCCCTATTTCACCACCCGGCCGGACGGGACCGGCTTAGGGTTGTCCATTGTGCACCGGCTGGTGGAAACCCTGGGCGGAGAGATCCGGGTGGAAAGCGAGAAGGGCCGGGGAACCACTTTTTTCATCCGGTTGTCCGCCCAATCAAAGGAAAATACCGCATGACACACAGGATTTTGGTGGTGGAAGATGATCCCGCCCATGCAAGGATGCTCAAGACCCTGATATCGGACTGGGGGTATGAGGTGGCGGTGGCGGATGACGGGGATACCGGCGTGGAACAGGTGACATCCCGCAGTTTCGATGTCGTGCTGCTGGACATGAAAATGAAGCGCATGTCCGGCATGGAGGCCCTGTCCGGGATACTGGCGTACAACCCGTCCCTGCCCGTGGTGATGATGACCGCATATTCGTCCGTGGACACGGCGGTGGAGGCCCTGAAGGCCGGGGCCTATGACTACCTGACCAAACCCCTGGATTTCGACCGGCTGAAACTGACCATTGAGCGGATCCTGGAACGGATTTTTCTGCAGTCGGAAAACCGCCAGCTCAAAGAGCGGCTCAAGTCCGATTCACTTCGTCACAATATCCTGGGAAAAAGTCCGGCCATGACGGCACTGCTGGACACACTGGACATGGTGGCGCCCACGGACGCCAATGTGCTGGTGACCGGCGAATCCGGCACGGGCAAGGAACTGGTGGCCGCGGCCCTGCATGAGAACAGTCCCCGGAAAGGTCAGCCCTTTGTCCGGATCAACTGTGCGGCCATCACCCCGACCCTTTTGGAGTCGGAACTGTTCGGTCATGCCAGGGGCGCGTTCACAGGCGCCGACACAAAACGCAAAGGCAGGTTTCTTCAGGCCCACAAAGGCAGTATCCTGCTGGATGAAATCGGCGAGATGAGCCTGCCCATGCAGGCCAAACTGCTGCGGGTGCTTCAGGAAAAAGAGATCACGCCAGTGGGCAGTGATGACACTATCCCGGTGGATGTGCGGGTGATCGCGGCCACCAACCGGGACCTGAAAACCATGGCGGAACAGGGCACGTTCCGGCAGGATCTGTTTTTCCGTTTGAATGTGGTCACTGTGACCATTCCGCCGTTGCGGGAGCGGGCCGAAGATATTCCCGAACTGGTCCTGCATTTTCTGACCCGGTTTTCCGAGAAAAACCGGCGGGAGATCAAAGGGGTGGCCCCGGATGCCATGGATGCCATGATCCGGTATGCCTGGCCCGGGAATGTCCGGGAAC
>CALGAJ010000129.1 GCA_937951975.1 uncultured Desulfotignum sp. | reverse complement strand
CCGTGACCCGGGACATATAGTCCATGATGAACACATTGAAACACACCTGGGCCACCAGATAAGCCACCACCACACTTAAGGCGGCCAGTATCAGAGACAGCAGCCAAGACACCAGGTGCCAGACATAGACCAGAAACCCGCTGTCCGGCAGGGTCCAGATGTTGGACATGATGGCGTCATGGTTCAATAAAATCATACCGGAAAACGACACCGTCAGAATCAGAATGACGGCAAACCGTAAAAGTCCGAGCCACAGCAGCTGTGGATGACTCAATGACAGCGTCAACCCCTTGATATTGTATTGAATGCCTCGAAAAAAATCCATATGTGTTCCTTGCATCCCGCAATGATAAGTCTTATTTATGAATCACAACTGAACATGTACTATAAAAACACGCATCACCAAATACAAGGAGATTTTTTTTCATGACCGTTTATTATGTGGACGGCGTATTTGTACCGGCCCATGAGGCAATGATCCCGGTGGATGATCTGGCCGTTCTCCGGGGAATTGGTGTTTGCGATATCATGCGCACTTTTCACGGCCGGCCCTATTTTGTCAATGAGCATATTGACCGGCTCATGGATTCCGGACAGAAAATCGGATTGAACCTGCCCTGGACCGCTGAAAAAATCAATCAGATCGTATTTCAGACCCTGGAAAAAAATCCGGATCTGGATGAAACGAACATCCGCATTGTGATCACCGGCGGTTCCAGCCCTGATTTTCTGACCCCCACCGGCCGCCCCCGGCTGATCGTCATGGTCACTCCCATCAATAAACTGCCGGACTCGTGGTATACTCAGGGAATCAAAGTGATCACCCTGGTCCAGGAACGGCCTTTGGCCGGTGCAAAAGTGACGGCCTATCTCCCCGCGGCCATGGCAATGGCCCGGGCCCGTGCTGCCGGGGCCATGGAAGTGATTTACATAGACAAACACCATAATGCTCTGGAATGCACCACCAGCAATCTGTTTGCATTTTTCGGCAATACCCTGGTCACCCCGCCGGCGGACGGCATCCTCAAAGGCATCACCCGGAAAGTGATCCTGTCTTTGGCCAGAGACCGGTTTGAGGTGTCTGAATCCCCCATCCCCCTGGAAAAACTGCTCACCGCCGACGAGGTGTTCATCACCGGCACCAACAAAGGGGTGGTCCCGGTGGTCCGGATCGATGACACCCCTGTTGGAACCGGCAGGCCCGGTTTGAATACCCAAACCCTGATGACGGCCCTGGCCGACCATTCCAAAGCATTTCAACCCGGAAACAACCGGACCTGATGTTTAAATACCGGCACAGACACTGGTGACTTTTGAATTTAAGTCCTCACATCCCGGGTCACAGCAGATCAGATAGGTATCGTTGCTGCTGAAATCTTTATAAGAAACCGGGGGCATTTTCCGGATCACCGGCGGTGTCAGGTGAAAGCGGTTTGCAAGAAAATTAAGGAACGGGATATTGGGTTGAGGCAAAGCGTCCGTATCTGTTACCGCCAGTTTCCACAAAACCGGAGTGCCGGGATAAATCGTGGCGTTTTCAAGGATCTCCCGCAGTTTATTTTCAATGTGAATCCCGTTTGTTTGGCCGGAACTTTCCAGACGGGATGCCATATCGACCGGTTTGCCGATGCTGGTGACAACCCGCCGGTCTCTGCTGCCCAAAGGACCTACCAGGGCCGAACCAAAAGATATGCCGGCCCGGAATCCAATAACGATGTCATGGGTTTTCCCCAACCGGGCCACCTGCCGGTCCGGATCCATGGGGTGCGCACCCTGCGCCAGGGCCCGGATCTGAGTGAGCACCGCCGTGAGTGCCAGGATCATGATCATGACCCGCTCCGACAGGCTGGAAGGCACCTCCCGATCCGGCGGATCGAACAGCGGGATACTTTCCAGAAACACGGCATCCCCCATAAAATTATCCACCCGGCACCCATATACAGCCGCTGTTTTTGCCGTTATTTCATGGCACAAATTGAGTACCAGAAAAAAATCTTTGGGGGACAGGCGGGTGCGCATCCGGCTGGAAGATACCATATCCATGAATGCGAACACCCCGTTGGGTTCAATCACCGGTGACATGTTCAGCTGATCTTCAGTGACAGCACCCACCGACGCCAGATGTTTGTTCAATGCATCCATTTTTTGGGCTTTTTCATTCATTTCAAGGAATGTTTTTCTCAGGTTTCTTTCCTTGCGCCAGATGATTCTGGCGGCCCGTCGGCCTTTGGCCTGGCCGAGATGGGCGATGGATGCAATTTCTATGGCTGATATCAGCTGCCCCAGCCGGTTTTTCAATTCCCGGGGATAAGAGACCGGATCCTCCCCTGTTTTTTCAAACAACCGCGGCTCCACCGTGTTGAGAACAATGGCGCCATAGTCGGGAATGTACACGGAGATGAAATTATTCGGTTTGAACCAGTGAATGATATTCATATTCACCTGCATATCCGGCAGTATTTCAAACTGCTGCCCGTCATAGGCGATCACCGTCATGTGTTCACTGGATGGATCATCAGCCATCTTTTCCCGGGGGATATGGTCGGTGAACAGCATTTTGATGCCGCTGGCATAATATTCACTGTGTTTACGGATCACATTGGCAATCACCCCGTCCGTCGGTATCCGCCGGCCCTGGACATCTCTTTTGTACAGCCAGATGGGGGAAATATTGAACCACCGGAGCAGGGTCGGTCCCACCCATTTAAGGCCGAATCCGGACAATCCCTGACCGGTGAGCTGATGCACCACGCCCCGGTCCCACTGACGGGGCGGCAAAAACCGTTCCCCGGTATGATTGGTGCCGTAAAGCAATCCCGCCTGCCGGGCGTTGAGCAGGCGGCGGCTGAACGTCAGCAGAAGTCCCAGCACATTTTTTTTCCTGAATGCCAAACGTTCAAACCGCTGGATATCCGGTATCTGTGAGAATATCATGATAATCCTTTCCAGATCCAGAAAATCCCGCACGTGCTTGACAAGCAGACGGACTTGAAAACCATCAGGTCATGGCGGACAGGATCTGCTTGGTTTTAACCAGGGCCTTGGCGGTCTGGTTGGGTTTGAAACCTAAAATGAACTGAACACACTCTTTTTTGATCCATTTGAAGGGTGCCACTGGCTGCCATTTTTTTTCCAGTTCCGGCAAAGGCAACGGCAGGTGCGGCAAAGAAAAAGTCAGCACCAGGGCCGACGGATCGATATCCAGCCGCTGAACACCGCACTGAATGGCCAGTACCCGCAGCATGATCTTCAACAGCATGTTTTCAGCCGGACGGGGCAGCGGACCGTATCGGTCCACCAGTTCTTTTTTCATATCTGATATGTCTGATAAAGACGTGAGCCGGGACAGTCTGCGGTACAGGGTCAGGCGCTGGGAAACGGATTCGATATATGTTTCAGGAAATCCTGTGGACAGACTGACATTGATTTCCGGATCCAAAGGTTCCACATGGGTGTCCCCTTTCAGGTCATGAACCGCCTGATCCAGCAGTTTTAAAAACAGATCATATCCCACCGCCGCAATATGTCCGGACTGGGACGCGCCCAGAGCCGTGCCCGCGCCTCTGATCTGCAGGTCTTTCATGGCAATTTGAAACCCGGATCCCAGATCCCGGTATTCCATGAGTGCGGCCAGGCGTTTTCTGGCATCTTTGGAGATCCGGGATTCATCGGAAACAAACAGGTAGGCATAGGCCTGATGGTCCCCTCTTCCGATCCGGCCCCGCAGCTGATAGATCTGGGACAGGCCGAACCGTTCGGCTTTGTCGATGATCATGGTGTTGGCCGATGGAATGTCCAGGCCGGATTCAATAATGGTGGTGCACACCAGCAGGTTGATCTCCATATTGACAAATGCCAGCATGACCCGTTCCAGCTCCGCTTCGGACAACCGGCCGTGGGCCACGCCGATGCGGGCGTCCGGCACCAGTTTTTTCAGGTTGTCCGCCACCTTGAATATGGTCTTGATATTGTTGTGAACAAAAAACACCTGGCCGTCCCGGGCCAGTTCTTTGCTGATGGCGTCTTTGACAACCGCATCTTCATACGGGGTGATGTAGGAAATGATGGGCTGGCGGTCCGCAGGCGGGGTTTTGATCACGCTGATATCCCGCATTCCGCTCAAAGACAGGTGCAGGGTCCTGGGAATGGGGGTGGCACTTAACGCCAGCACATCCACGGTGCTGCGTTTCTTTTTCAACACCTCCTTGTGCCGGACTCCGAACCGCTGTTCCTCGTCTATCACCAGCAGTCCCAATGATTTGAACGCCACATCCTTCTGCAAAAGCCGGTGGGTGCCGATGACAATATCCATCCGGCCGTCTGCCATCTGATCAAGGATCGCTGTCTGTTCTTTGCGGGACCGGAACCGGGACAGCCCGGCAATGTTCACGGGATAATTCTTGAACCGTTCCCGGAATGTGGCCAGATGCTGTTCCGCCAGAATGGTGGTCGGGACCACCATCGCCACCTGTTTGCCGTCATTGACCGCCTTGAACGCGGCCCGGATCGCCACTTCGGTTTTGCCGTATCCCACATCGCCGCACACCAGCCGGTCCATGGGCGTATCCGACTCCATATCCAGATGCACCTCATCAATGGCTTTGAGCTGGTCTCTGGTTTCCTCATAGGGAAACGTGGTTTCAAAATCCTGGTAATAATTGTCGGGCCGGCTAAAGGAAAACCCTTTATTGATCTTTCGTTTTGCATACAGATCCAGCAGGTCCGCCGCCATCTTTTCCACTTCTTTTCTGGCTTTGGCCTTGGACTTGATCCAGGCTTTGGAACCGATTTTGTCCAGTACCGGTTTGTGACCGTCCACACCGATATATTTACCGATCATCTCCATGCGGTCCACCGGCAGGTACAAGGTGTCTTCATCCTGGTACACGATTTTGATGAAATCCTGGGAAATTCTGCCCACATCCAGATTGACCAGCCCGTCATACCGCCCGACTCCGTGCTCGGCATGCACCACGATATCCCCGTTTTCCAGCTCTTCAGGTGCGATCATTTCGGTTTTCAGGTCCCGGGAGGACCGCATGACGCGCCGCACCCGTTTTTTGCCGAAAATCTCCTCTTCCGTGATCAACACCAGGTGATGGTCTGTCAACACAAATCCGGTGGACAAGGTGCCCACCAGAAAATACAGCCCGGCACCCCGGGATTCTGCATCCTGAATGGTTTTCAGCGGGGCCGGCGTCAGGCCGTAAGGGGCCAGCAGCGCGATCAGTCGCTGAACCTGGGCTTCCTGGTGCAGTACACACACGATTTTGCTGCCGGCGTTCACCCGGGCATTGATCCAGTCCACCAGGGGTTTCAACGGGGTGTCCGACCGATTTTTTATTGCCTGATTGCCCGGCAGAATGTCAATGGTTTCCGGATGAAATGAAAATACGGTTTTACCGGTCCGGGTCCGGGTCAAGGCAAGGTCATCAAACGTCAGATGCGGGGTCTGGCCGATCCGTTCCGCTACCCGGTCAAACGGTAACAGACACTGGTCCGGATCCCCTCCCAGGCGTTTTTCCGCCACCAGGGTCTGATAATTCTGCCGGGTCTGATTCTCAAAATCATTGGCCTTTTCCGCCAGAATTTCCGGAAAATCCCAGATGACGCAAAAGTCATCCGACAGATAATCAAAGCTATCATCCAAGGTATCATACACCATTGAAAGCATGGTCTCGATCCCGGCAAACCGGCCGGTCTGACGAATCTGGGTGACATATTCCCGGATTTTTGCATCGTCCAGTCCGGCGGCTTTAGCCTGGGCTCTGAGCCGTGCCAGAACATGGGGCTGATCTTGATCCAGCAATACAGCTTCTGTGGCCGGCGTCACGATCACTTCGGACAATTCCTTGACTCCCCGCTGGGTATACGGAGAAAAACTGCGGATGGATTCCACCAGGTCTCCGAAAAATTCCATACGGACCGGCCGGGGCATCCCGGGAACAAACAGGTCCAGTATGCCGCCCCGCACCGCATATTCTCCGGGATCCTCCACCAGAGACACCCGATGATAACCGCCGGCCTCCAGCTGGTGAATCAACGCATTCCGATCGGTTTCTTCATTGGCCATCACCAGTTCTGAATGCCGGGTCATCCGGGTTTTGGGTATCAGTTTGCACAGCAGCGTGTCAATACTGGTCACCACCAGATAGGGTCCGGTTCCGGATGCGGATAATCTGGACAGCACCGCCATCCGGCGCAAAGATGTCTGCCGGTGATGAGACAAGGATTTGAACGGCAGGATGGCATAACCGGGAAAAAACTGAATGGCATTTTTCCGGTTGGGCAAAAAAAATTGCAGGTCGTTGACAAAGGTTTCTGCCTGACCCGGATCCGGCATCACCACCAGCAGATCCCGGTTCAGACGTTGAAACATCCGGGCGGCCAGCCAGGCTTTGTGGGATCCGTTCTGGCGTGTGAGTACAAGGGGGCTGTCCTGGGACAGCATATGTTCAATAATATCGGATATCATGAAATGATTTTATTTGAATTTACCAGCCAGGTCATGGTCAATGACATAGATACAGACCTCATTGGCCCCCTGGCTGGTATAGCCGAATTTGGCGGACAAATTGTCAATGAGAAAAGTGACATCTTTTTTGATGCGTTTGTCGTGGGTTTTGAATTTTTTGGTATCAAAATCCTTGATGGCGTTTCTGAAATTTTCATTGGCCACAAACGGCGCCAGGACCTGTTTTTTGAGATTATGTATATATTTTTCATGTAAAAATGCAAACAACCGGGTGTCGGTGATGGCTTTGCCCTGAATCATCATTTCCTGGGTCAAAGCACGGGTGGTAAATTCCTTGAGCACATCATCTCTGATCTGCTGCCGGGCTCTGGCATCCGGTTTTTCCGACAGAAACCGGTTTTCAATGCTTTCTAAAAATGCGTCGGTGACATGCAGTTTTTCTTTGGTGAAAATGCATGTCACCATGGAATTGAGTTCATGGGTGACAGCAGAGATATAATGTTTGATATCTCTGGAAATCTGTTCTTCATTGTAATAATACAACGATTCCTTGACCTGCTGGAGTACGGAATAATCGTACATGCGAAGCAGACGGTTCAAAAATCCCTGGGGCAGCATTTTTTCAGGCTGACTGTCAAACCTGTTGAAAAAAGTACACAGATCGGTCATATTGATCAACCGGTCTTCCCTGGCATATCTGGAATAAAATTCATCGAAAATCTTGATGGCATCCCGGCCGGACCAACCTTCCTGGCCGCAGGTTTCTGATTCCGCAATGATCAGTTTGAACTTTTTTTTATCCAGATTGCGCACGTCTTCATCATCCAGCCATTTGGGAACATTGCCTGAAAACAGTTCCATTTTCAACAGCATGAGCTGATCATCACAAAAATTCCGATACTTTTCCGGCTGAGGAATCCAGGCTTCCAGGGCCGGTGATTTTTTTTGACACCGTGTACATACTATGATCCGGGCAAAGTTGTCCAGCACCATGGGCAGAAAACTGCCGTCAATGTGCCGGCCGAAGATATCCATATAGATTTTGACTTCCGTCTTCCAGTCCAGTACATACGGAATGTCAATATACCGGATCCGGTCTTCAAAAGAGGGAAAATCGTTCAGATTTTTTTTGTCTTCCGGGTTCATCAGCGCAAAAAACAGGGCATCCACCCGTTCCTCCATGTTTTCCACCTTGTGAATGCCTTCGGAAATGATATTGTGCAGCGCCACCAGTCGGTCCACATTATGGGATTTGATGTCCATCAGCGCATAGATCCCATTGTGGATCTTGGCAAAATGGGAATAGGTGTACTGAATGAGATTGGAATCCTGAAATAAGGAATTGATGCGGTTCTGGAGCATCTGATTGGAGATGATGTTGTGCTTGGACGGCTGATCTCCGGGGTTGAACACCGAGATGCCATTGCCGATCCGCCGGTTCACGTAATACGGCCTGGCAAAAAGCATATTGAAAACGGTTTTGGGATCCTGGAACAGTTCAAGCAGGGTGTGATAAATCGAAGAACACACGGTGCAGGTGTCTTCGGTAAACACCCATTCATATTCTTTTTCCGTAAACAGCTGCCATTTGAACTGATCATTTTTGATCAGTTCATCAAGCACGCCCCGGCGCTGATCCTTGGGAATCACCAGGAACGGATTATCATGGGCCAGGCAGGGAATTTCAATAAAATCATTTTCCTGGACGCTCACAAACCGGTCTTTGACGTGCAAGTCGTTATCATTTTCCGTTTCTTTTGTTTCCATCAGATGCATCCACTGTTCAAAAGCGGATGGGGGGTATGAATGGCATTTTTCCTGAAGCTTTTTGATGTTCAAACGCCATACCACCTCATACCGGAGTCCTTCTTCCGTATTGGCGTATTGTTCAAATTTCTTGAGCAGATTGTTCAAAAACGTGCTTTTGCCGCACCCGTGGGGGCCGTGAAAAATATAGATCCGGTTCTGCTGGGCCCCGTGGCGCAGGTATTCCATCTGTTTCATGAACCGGTTGGCAAACAGCATGTCCGGGAAATATGGATTGTCCGACCCTTCCACAAACAACCGGGTACAATCATACCGGGTAAAAATCGGCTCGGCCCGGTCTTCATCCAGGGGTTCTTCATATTCATCCACATGCGCTTTGACCATATCGTGAAACGACTGGAAAATATTTCTCAGAATCCGGGCCGGATTGGCGTTGAGCATGCTCAAAAACGTTTCAAAGGACACGGGCTGAAGACGCTGGTAATCCTGAATGTTTCTATTCAGCATCAACAGGGCCTGGTCTACGGATCCGGCGGCGGATGCAGTCTCTTCCATCATGGATTATAACTCCTGCTTGTGCAGTTTTCGGTCTTTCATTACAAACCGTACCCGTTTCCATTGAATGGGTGGTTTCCGGGAGTCGGCCGGTCTGCCGGCAGCGCCGGGATCCCAGAAGTTGATATACGGGGCCCCCGGCTGGGAAACTGTGGCCGGCACACTGGTTTCCAGATGAACCGGTCCCCCCCACAAAAATTCAATCCCGATCATGGTGTTTTCAATAAAATCCTGTTTCAGGGGCTTGTTTTCAAACCGATGGTCCAGATAAAGAACCCCGTTTCGGGTTTTTCCTTCAACCACCCGGATATCGGGAGGATGGTACAGGGTGTCGATGATCATCTGTTTGTATTCATCCATTTTCCTGGATTTGATATAATACTGCCAGGTATTGCGCTGGGGGTTGAACCGCTTGCCGGCCACAAACAAATGGTGCCGGTCCACAAATTCCTGGTCCACAAATGTATTGATAAAAGAAAAATCATCCATGTTTTCCCGCACTGAAAAAATATAATCCAGTCCGGTGTTTTTTGTTTGGTCATATTTTGTTCTAAGATGCGCATCTTTGAGTTGAAAATAGCCCAGCGAATACCGGCCTTTGTCTTCCATCTCCTGGATATGCTCGAACAGTCGAAGCCCTAAGGCATAGGGATTGAGCCCCACTTTGGGCATGGCCGTGACCGTGGCATTGACCTTGGCGAAATCCGTCTCATGTCCGCGGATCCGTTCATCGTTGAGAAACAGATGGGCATGCCAGAAAGACGCCCATCCTTCGTTCATGGTCTTGGTCCGGATCTGGGGCTGAAAATACAGGGATGTGCTTCGGATAATATGAATGACCGATTTCATCCATTCATTTTCTTCTTTGCGCAAAAAAGGAGAATACTTGAGAATATATTCCATAACATCCAGTTTGCCCGGTATGTTTTTTTGTTTTTCCTTCTGAAAGTTCTCTTCGAATTCCGGATATTGTTCAACCACGATCCCAAGAAAATCCGTATGGTCTTTCCTGCACTGGTTGTATCGGTCAATTTCTTTTAAATACACATGCTGGGGGACAGATTTGATTTTCTGAAGGAACCGGTCAAAATAAAAATCGATACGATCCGGCACATGGCCCTGATCCCGGGTCAATGACCGGTTGAGTTCCCGGTGAAACCCCACCAGGTTGTCCATGCCCCTGGCAAATTCGATCACATAATCCACCCACCTTCCTTTTTCACTTCTCAGCTGGGCGATGAGCCGCTTGTCCGCCAGGGCCTGACCGGCCAGATCCACATCCCACGTGTTTTTATAATACAGGTTGTTCTGGAAAAAATCGATATGGGCCAGCACATGATAGAAGATCATCACATTGAGCCAGTCCGGGTTGTTGTCATTATAAAACGATATGGCCGGCCGGGTGTTGATCACGGTTTCATAGGGATTGGACGGATAGGCTTCATACATGCCTTTGCCCGACAGGACCCGGACATCATGCACCCAGTAGTCATACAGGGTGGGAATCATTGTTTTGGGGGACAGTTCGATCAGGTCCCGGTTGGTGACGATATATTCCAGGGTTTCATCATCAAACCGCAACCCGGCATCCCGTGCCCGGAGTTTGCATTCTTCCATGATGCCTTTGACATGTTGATTGACCAGTTCCATATGCGGCTCTTCTTTTCTGGTTATCCGGAACCTTCCGGTATCAGGATATCAGCGTTTTGATTCCCTGAATGATTCTGGAATCATCCACATTTTCACCCATGACATCCATTTTGATCAGATGGCTGTGGCGGTCCAATACCCCGGAGGCTTGAATGTATTTTTCCACTTCGGTTTCTTTGGTTCCGGTATACGCATGTTTGACCACCGAAATGCCGATCCGTGCGGCATAGGTGAGAATCTTCTCAATTTCCGTCAGCGTCTGCTTTCCGTCCTTTTCCCAGTCATCGCCGTCAGTCCCGTAAAACACATAAATATTGTAATCTCTGGCAAGGTGTTCTTTTTCCACAATCTCGTTGACCATTTGAAATGCAGTATACACCTTGGTGCCGCCGGCCACTTTGTAAGAATAATATTTCTGGAAATCCGTTACTTCCCTGGCTTCGGTGTCATGGAGGATGAATCTGGTCTCCACCTGTCTTTCATACTGGTACATCAGCCATGAATAAAGCATCACATGCTGGGAGACCACTGTCTGAGTCACTTTTCCTCCCATGGAGCCGGAATAATCCCGCAGAAAAAAAACCAATGCCTGGGATTCATATTGTTTTTCCCGGGAAAGCACGCGAAAAATAAGGTCCCGGGGAGACACCACAAACCCGGCGGAATTGATACGTGTCACATCCGGAATCCTCCCCAGCGACATATTAGTTTCCACAATCTTTTTCAAGGTGGCTTTCTTGTCCAGAATCTGCCCGACCCCTCTGTTTTTGTCGGTGAGGTCATACACATACCGGGACAAGGCTCTTTTTTTGCCTTTGTTCTTTAAATTGGGCAGTTCAAAATCCTGGGACAATACCTTGCCCAGTTCATAGGCATTGGCTTCCATTTCATGTTCACCGCCCTGTCCTTCCCCGGGGCCTTCACCATCCCCTTCCCCCTGACCATCCCCGTCCTCCGGCCGGACAGGCTGTTCACCGATGATATCGCCTTCCTCCCCTTCGCCGGTACCCCCGGTGGGTTCTCCTTCCCCGGGCGACTGTTCGACCAGCATCGTATCGTCGTGGACAAACTTTTCTTCCACCGTGGTGGGGATCACAATGATCTTTTCCCGGTTGCCGGCCCCGGGTTTGACAATCCGACCGATACGGATTTTACGCTTGAACCCGTCCTGTTCTCTTTTTTTGTCCCGCTCAAGAAGTTCATCCAGGGTTATCATGAGGATCCCCTTTGTTTAATTGTCATCTTCCTGGCTGCAGAAATATTCAATCGTCTTCTGGGCACAGGTCCGGCAGTAGCCCAGTTTGTCGTTCATTGTGGTGATCATCCGGTCATACAGTTTCTGGTTTTCCTCATTGGTCCGGTTGGCCAGAGCCCCCACCAGGGACCCGGCTCCGGCGATATCGGATTTCAAACGCACATCAGTGATGGCCTTGACCAGTTCCAGGTTATCCATGAAATCATAATTGGGATCCACCGACAGTTTCTGGCCATAGATCTTGCGGACGGAATTTCTGAAGGATGCCCGCTGTTCCTCGGTCTTCAACCCAAGCCGCTCTTCCACGTTCTTGATATACCGCTCATCGATTTTCAAGGCTTTAAGTTCACCGGTCTGGGGGTCCTTGTATTTCCACATCATATCCGGCCCCAGCTGTTCCGCATCCACACCGATGATCATGTTCACATAATTGAGCACATCTTTTTTTATGGCCAAAGGCTCGTCCATATAGGCGTTGAACATTTCAGTCATGATCCGTTCCCGGTAAAGGCCTTTGGCGGTTTTAAGATCTTCCATGTATTTGGCACGATCGCCCGGTTCCTGAACATAATCCAGCACAGTCCGCTCCAGAGATTTGAAAATATCCAGAGCAAACATGCACTGGCCTTCGTTGGTTTCCGATGATTCCAGCAGCAGCTGAACCGCCCTGCCCAGATTCCGCTGTCCCAGTCCTTTCTGGCCGAATCGTTTGGTGATATCGGTATCCTGATTCAATGTATCGATCAATTCCGCCAGAGTTTTCAGGCTTTTTTCGCCGGCCACTTCTCCAGCCGCCAGTTTCAGGGTTTCCACCGGAGTCAGTTTTTCAGACCGCGGCAGCCGCGTCAGCACCACAGCCACAGAGGCGGCATAGTTGAGATTGGGATCCTGATGAAGAATCTCATGGTCTAAAGACCGCTTCACGTCCTTGCCGATGGCGTATTCGGTCAGGGTTTTCTGTATTTTGTAATCAGTGTTGTGCGCCACATAGCAGATACGGCACCGGTCCACGATGGGCGCTTCTTCCCTTTCGGACAGAAACGTATCGAACTCGGAATTGTTGCTGGTGGCGATAATCAATGTGTCAATGGGCCATTTGAATCCATCCAGTTCGATAGTCCGATTCTGGATCACCCCGAGATACACCTGTACCAGGTCTTTTTTGTTTTTGTAGATTTCATCGGCAAAATGGATCCCGCCGCCGGCCACCCGGGCCAGGGCCCCGCGTCTGAGATCAAACCGGTACGGATTGTTGGTATCGGTGATATGCAGCAGCCTCTGGATGGATTCTTCGCCGATCAGGTCCACGGCCGACGATGTGATTTTATCTTTGGCCGGATATTTTCCGGTGATGGTGCCCAAGCTTTCGATGAGCGGCACCGGCGTAATTTCCACAAAAGAGAGCATTTTGTCGATATCATTGTCGCACAAATCCCGTATCTGGTTCCAGATATAGGCGGAACAGGCTCCCAGCGGCCGGTATTTGTCATAAATACGTTCGATCTGGTGATCTGAAAATTTGAATTTTTTGGCCAGAAATTCCATGGACCGGTCTTTGGTGGTTTCAAGGCTCATGGCCAGAATCATGGGATCTTCATAGGTCTGGGATTCAATGGACTGAATCTGACCATATCCACCCACCTGATCCAGATGGGTGAACCTGAAGGTGAATTTCTGGTTTTCAGGAATGGATAGAAACTCCCGGTACCGGTCACACAGGTAATCCACGAAAAAGGTCTTGCCGTTGCCCGGTTCGCCCACCAGCACGAAAGCCATCTCTCTGGATGATCCCCCTTCAGAGGCATCCTTGACAAACGAGACAAATGCGTTGATTTCGTCATACATACCCACCAGGTGTTTTTCTCCCTGGCTGAAGAGGTTGAACTGGTAGGTGGATTTTCCCTTGACAGTGATTTTCTGAATGCCGGCGTCCAGAATCATTCTGGAAACCCCCTGGAAGGCATCTTCAAACGCCCGTTTTCCCTTTTTCACTGCATCCACGTGTTCCAGTAAGGCATTTCCCTTTTTTTTGACAGCCATGTCGTCCTCCCCGGGTATATACAGTGCCAGACAGAAGCCTGGCGGTGAGTTGAAAAAGATCTTGAACCAGATGAAAAAATATACCAACCTGTGTTTGGGCTGTCAAACGATTTGATCCGAAATAGGAGGGAAACGCAGAAACCGAAAATTAAGACGGATTGCCTGATTTTTGCAGGGCCAGGATATGGCGGGCCAGCAAAAGGTCATGGGGCGTGGTCAGCTTGATATTGCCGGGGTCTCCGGGAATGGTGCCGACCTTGAATCCGGCATGTTCCATGACCGATGCATCATCGGTTCCGTTGAATCCGGTGTCGGCCGCAAGATTCATGGCCTGGGATATCAGATCCAGACGAAACACCTGAGGCGTCTGTGCCCTGAACATCCGGCTTCGATCCACAGTTTTTTCGATCCGGCCCAGGCCATCCACCTGTTTAAGCGTGTCTGTCACGGGCAGCACCGGAATACATCCCCCAATCTCAACGGCGGTCCGCATGAGCTGGTCCATAAGAAGCCGGGACACAAAGGGCCGGACCCCGTCGTGAATGAGCACCAGACATCGCTTGGGATTCCGGACCAGTGACACGGCCATGTCAATCCCGTTTTGAACCGAGGTCTGACGATTCCTTCCCCCGGCGACCAGATGAATCCGGCAGGTGAATTTCAAAGGTGAAATCATCTGTGTCCGGCAGACATCCATATCTTTTTCAGGAACCACCAGAATGACCCGGTCCATGGCCCCGTGCCGGTCAAATTGAGTCAGGGTCCGGATCAATACCGGCTGTTTATCCAGAACCAGGTATTGTTTTTTTATTTGACCTCCCATGCGGGTGCCCTGACCGGCTGCCACGACAATGGGGATGCATTGAAAAGCGGACATGGGTTAACTTAAGTAAGACAGCTGTTTAGGCAAAGGGATGCCTTTGCCCATATGGTCTTCCCCATAATTGACTTCCGCCAGCACCATCAGATCCGTCAATGCCCTGGAATCACCGGAAAACACCACGGTCTGGTAATCTTCTTTTTTGATCTTTCCTCCGGCCCACTGGATATCCAGCACCGAGGACGCATCAAACCGGTCTTCACCCACGTGCAGAACCACTTCTCCGCCGTAATGCTGGACAATTTTTGCCACCAGCAGGCTGGGCCGGCTGTGAAACCCCCGGTCTTTGGGAATGCTTACCTCAACACATCCGGTTTCCATGTTCTGATTCAAGATCTGGGACGCCACCTGTTTTCCGGAGGCCAGAAACTTCCACGCGTAAAACAGACAGAAGTTCACGGCCCGGTCCAGCACCACATCCGGGTCTATCAGTTCGGCCAGAGACTGCCGCACACGCATGTACACATCCTTGAAACCCGCATCGTACAGATGGCGTTCATAAAAATGTAACAGACGTCCCATGACCTGAAGGATGTGAAACACAATGGAAAAATGGCTGCGCAGCTGTTCCAGAAGAATATTTTCTTC
>CALGAJ010000128.1 GCA_937951975.1 uncultured Desulfotignum sp. | reverse complement strand
AAAGCCTGGCTGCCCGGCATCATGAGCCGGAAAAAACAGATTGTTCCGGACCTGGAAAAAGCGTTCAGCTGATATGTTAAAAACATACGCAACCGCTGAATAAAAAGGGGGCCGGCATCTGATTGATTCAGATGCCGGTCCCCTTTTTTCTTTCCGTTCGCCCCGCGTCTATCGGACACCCGCCAAGGCGATCAGTTGTCAGGCTTTTTGTTTTTCATAACAGATCAACCCGCACTGCAGGCACCGGTTTGCTTCATTGCGGGCATTTGCCTCGGAAAATCCCGTGGCCGCGGCCATGGGCTGGGCCAGATCATCCCAGGCGGTCTTCGGCGTGGTTTCCACCTGCTTGATCTCTGTGACATTCTGAATCCGGCTGTGCTGCGTGATCAACAGATCAGGGTCCTGAAATTCCAGGCCGTACATGTAATGATGCACCGCAGCGGCCGCTTTCCGGCCGCCATTGATGGCAGCCACGGCGGAGGGATATTCAGAGATCACATCCTGTTTTGACAGCAGACCGATCTGAGGCGGAACATCCGGTTTTTTCGGCAGTTCAAGCCCTTCCCATGCCTGGGCCTGGGCGCCTCCGGCAATCATTTCACCGTTTTCATCGGTTTCTTTCACCGGCACAAACACCAGCTCGGGAAACCGCCCGGCCCCGATGATCAATGTATCTGCCGCAATTTCGCGTCTTTCACCGGAAACCAGATCCACCGCTTCCACCCCGGTCAAATTTTCTTCCTGTCCCATCACCTTTGTGATACCGGTATTATAGATCACGGTCACGGCTTGAGCCGCTTGAGCATCCAGATTCGCCAGATCCACATCCGGATTATCTTCGGGTTTTCTGGACACGACCGTCACCGTTTCCACACCTTTGTCCAGCAGGGTTGTCACGGCGTTAACCAGAAAGCTCCCCCCGCCGGTGATCACGGCATGCCTGCCGCAGGTCATGGGGATGTTTTCATTCTGCCCGCTGCGCACCAGATCGATGAGCAGATGCGCCCCGGGAAACAGGGGTGTGGGGTTATCCCCTTCGTTTCGGGCCATGCGGGAATCCCATCCGCCCGTCGCAATGAACACGGCATCAAATCCTTCACCCGCCATCAGCCGGGGAATGGTCATGTCGGTTCCCACGGAGACACCGGTTTTAAAGGTAACACCCAGATCCTGGATACCCTGGATATCCCAGTCCAGCAGATCCATGGTCAGGCGCTCTCTTGAAATCGCGGTGCGCAGAATGCCGCCCAGCACTTCGGTTTTTTCAAAAACCGTGGCTGCATGACCCAGACGGGCCGTGAAATATGCGGCAGACAACCCTTCCACACCACCGCCGATCACGGCCACTTTCTTGTCTGTGGCCGGGGCTTTATAAGGCTGAATCCGTTCAGACTGTTTTCTTTCAAAATCGCAGACAAACCGTTTGAGATCGTTGATGGCAACGGTTTCATCCTGGAGCAGCCGCCGGCAGTCAAACTCGCACAGCTGGGGGCAGATCCGGGAAATGACCGTGGGAAACGGCATTCTTTCCTTGATCACGGCCAGAGATCCGGCATAATCTTTTTCCTGAATCAATCCCACATATTTTCTGATATCAAGTCCTGAAGGACAGGCCCGCTGGCAGGGGGTGGTGCAGTCCTGAACCGTGTATTCACGGATGATGCGCCGGGTCACGGATGTGAGCCGGATAATATTTTTGGGACAGATTTTTTCACAGGCCCCGCACCCGGTGCATTTTTCCTGATCCACCACCGGCAGTCCGTCCGGTCCCATGGAAAGGGCGTTGAACATACAGGCGGTCACACAGGTGCCCAGACCCAGGCATCCGATATGGCAGACTTTCATTCCCCCCAAAAGCATGGCACCGGCCCGGCAGTCTCTGATTCCCTGGTAGGCATAATTAAGGTCTGCCTTGGCATTGCCGTAGTAACAGCCCGGGGCGGCAAACTCCGGTTCCTTGTCAGCCACCGATACCCCCATGATGGCGGCAATGGCCTGGGCCACATCATCCCCGGCCGCCACACAGGAATTGACACTGGCTTTCCCGGCCACGATGGCCTGGGCATTGGCCGTACACCCGGGCAGGCCGCAACCCCCGCAGTTGGCGCCCGGCAGCACATCATCAATTGCCAGGACCTTGGGGTCCTCATATACATAAAACGCCTTGGACGCGATCACCAGGGCCGTGCCGATGACGACTCCCAGTCCCCCCATCATCAGAATCGATTGAATCATGCCGTATCCTCTATGGTTTTTATGTTATTCTCCGATCCCGGCCGGTTGGGCCGGAATAATCCTGTACTGTATAACCATCTGCCGGGTAAAATGTCAACCATATCCCTGAATTTGATTAATTATTTTGCCATGGGGATTGCTGTCAGGCCTTTGGCAGAACCAGGGATTTCACGGCGGACAGATACGGTTCCAGGCCCCGCAGAAAAATATCATTATGTCCGGCACCGGCAATTTTCAACAGTTTTTTTTCAGTTGATGTGCAGGCGGCAAACAGGGCCTGTCCATGGGAAAACGGAATCAGCTGGTCCTGTTCGCCGTGAATAATCAACGCCGGCCCGCTCCACTGACGGATTTTTTCCTGATTGTCCAGTTCTGCCGGCACCTGAATGCCCAAACCTGCCGTGTCAATGCCCAGCACCCGGAGCAGGCTCCCGGTACTGGCAAACCCGCTTTCCACGATCAGTGTTTCCACCTCAAACGCCCGGGCCGTGGCCAGTTCAATGGCGGAAGCACTGCCCAAAGACCGGCCCATGACCGACAAGGTACCGGTGAATCCCTGATCCCGGCGCCACTGGATCACAAAATCCAGGATTGCATGACTGTCCGCCATCATGGCGGACACGGTGGGCGACCCGGTGGACCCGCCGTAGCCCCGGTAACCCACCACAAAAAAATTAATCCCCATACGGGTGTATAAAGGCCCTAACTCATCGTAATCCGGGACGATCTCCCCGTTGCCGTGGAAAAACAGAATCGTGGGGGCTGATTTGCCGGCCACATGAAAACAGGCCCCGATGTAAACATTCTCTTCCACGGGAATCAGAATATCATCGGGTCCTGCCGGCCGCATCGATGCTCTGGGATGAAAAATATACGCCAGAATCCCGGGATGATCCAGGGGTTTGTAATCGGAAAAACCGCTGTCTGTCATGATTTCTTCTCCTGACACTTTGATCCGTTATCGATCTTGACGGTCCATTCAGATCCACGGGAACTGAAGTTCAGTTTTTTCCCGCCAGACCCGCCTTTGCCGAAATCTGTGACACCCGGTTCAGGATGCCGGCCAGACCCCACCGGACCGCGGTTCTGAACACCGGCGGCACCGCCAGCACCCTGAGCAGCACATGGGCTGTGCGGTGAAACGGTTTCCGGTTGGCAGCCGTATTGAACAAAGCCACCATCAACGCATCATGGTCCCGGTCTTCTTCGTGCAGACGCAGGGTGCTGCGCTTCAGCAAAACCTGGTCCACATAATCCGCCCTAATATGCCCGTCTTTTAACACCTTTTCATACAGGGGGGTGCCCGGATAATACATCAGTTTGTGGTCATAGATTTTCACGGGCCGTTCAATGGAATGCCCGGGAATCCGCTTCAGAATATCCAGGTAGAACCGCAGTACCGTATATTTATCGGCCAAAGTGTCGTAAGGATTGTCCGAAATCACGTCGATCATCACCCGGATGCCCCGGGCCATGACCATTTCCAGTTTATCCAGGTAGGCACGCCGGTCCAGGGGGCGGTTGAATATCTCCCGGCTGATCCGGGGACTGCCGGACTGAAGACCGATCTTCAGGTACCGCAGGTCCAGGCCGCTGTTTACCAGAATATCCAGCTTTTTTTCGGTGATCTGCCGGGTGTTGGCCTGGATATAAAATACCGGCAGACCGATCTGATCCATGTATTGCGCCAGAAACCGGGTCATCCGGTCTTCTGAATTAAGAAAAAAATCATCATCGTCAATGATGATCCGCTTCAAGTGAGGAATATGGTCTTTTGCCCAGGCCAGTTCCGCAATGACCCGGTCCACGGCGATCTTGCGCACATACGGACCTTTGTTTTCAAACATGGTCATAAGCCGGCTGTTCAGGCAGTAGGCACAGCGGTAGGGACATCCTCTGACCATCAGCACACTGTATGTGGACAACGAGGCTGGAATCTGGTTTTTCATGGATATCAGTCCCGATTCAGTCAGCACCCGCCCGTTTTCCAGATCCACCCGGGGAATGGGCAGTTCATTGACATCCTGCATGGGCGGCAAAGGGTTGATCACGGGATTCCCGTTTTGGGACACAAATCCCAGGCCCGGGATCCGGGCCGCCGGCACCTGATTGAGCAGCTGTTCCATGACGACTTCCCCTTCACCGGCGCACACCAGGTCTGCGTCATCCAGAAACTGAACCGGATCCGCAATGACCGGGGGGCCGCCCAAGATCACCGGCGCGTTGATCCGGTCTTTCAAGTACCGGGTGATCTGACGGCACCGGGGTTTCAGATGGGTGGTCAGCAATGTGATACCCACCAGGTCACAGTCTTTGCAGTATTGAGCCAGGATCTTCAGTGCCTTTTCCGGCATCGGCTCAAACACCGCCTCTTTGCGGCTTTCATAGTGGATGACGGATACCCGGAACCCCCGGGATGTCAGATACGCCCCCAGATGTCTGACACTGAAGTTTTCAATATGGGCGTTGTTGATGAGCACGGCATGTTTCATAACCCCGTGATGTATCAGAAGCCGCAGAAATTCTCAAGCCCTGTCATGGCCGGATTTCAGGGACCTGCCCGGCATTGGTCCCGCAAATGCCATACCCGGCGGTTTTATGGCAGAAGCTCCCTGACCGCCGCAATCAGATCATCTGCATTGGGGATGTAAAACCGCTCCAGAGGCGGACTGACCGGCACCGGGATATCCGGTCCCGTAACCCGCCGGAGCGGGGCTTTCAGATATTCAAATCCCTGCTCCAGGACCACGGCGGCGATCTCCCCGGCAAAGCCCCCGGTCCGGGTGGCCTCATGCATGACGATGAGCCGGCCGGTTTTTTCAACGGATGAAAGCAGGGTCTTTCTGTCCAGCGGGGTCAGGGTCCTGAGATCCACGATTTCGATATCGATTCCTTCCCGGCTGAGTGTTTCCGCCGCATTCATGGCCGGGCCCAGCATTCCGGACCAGGTGACCACGGTCAGGTCCCGGCCTTTTCTTTTGATGTCGGCCCGGCCCAGGGGGGTGAGATACTCTTCTTCCGGCACGGGCATGGGAGGCGCAAAGTACGAGCCCATGTGCTCGATGAAGATCACGGGATTGTCGTCCCGGATGGCGGTCTTGAGCAGGCCCTTGGCATCGGCCGGAGTGGCGGGCATGACCACTTGGAGTCCGGGGCAGTGGGCCACCCATGCCTCCAGATTGTGGGAATGCTGGCATCCGGCCCCGAACCCGGCCCCGCTTTTGATGCGCACCACCAGAGGAAACCTGGATTTGCCTCCGGACAGGTATCTGAGCTTGGCGGCATGGTTGACGATCATGTCCGAAGCCAGGGTAAAAAAAGGATTGAACATGATTTCCACCACCGGCCTGAGCCCGGCTTCGGCTGCGCCCACAGCCAGTCCGGCAATCACCGCTTCGGAAACCGGGGTGTCTTTGACCCGCCCGGGCCCGAACTCCTCCAGCAGGCCGTGGGTCGGCAGCATGGGGTTGACATGAATACTCACACCCACACCTTCCCCGGCAATGAACACGCCGGGATCGCGGTGCATCTCTTCTCTCAAGGCCTGGTTCACGGCCTGTCCCATTCCAAGTTTCTGCATGGCTTGATTCCTTAAATTATATATCCAGACAAGATTTCGCCTGTCCGTATCCGTTACGTATAAACATCTTCCAGCGCTTCCCGGGGTGCCGGATACGGGCTTTGTTCGGCAAACCGGACCGCTTCTTCCACAACACCTTCAGCCTGTGAGGTCATCTGTGCCATCTGAGCGGCAGTGATGACCTTCTGGTCCAGCAGCGCCTCACTGAGGCGGCGGATGGGGCATTTGTCCCGCCAGGCCTTGATTTCATCTCTGGGCTGGTATTCATGGGGATCGGTTTCACTGTGACCGCCCCAGCGGTAGGTCTTGCATTCGATCAGGGTCGGCCCGTTTCCCGACACAGCCCGTTGTCTGGCTTCCAGTGCGGCTCTGTAAACCGCGGGCGCATCGTTCCCGTCCACAATCATGCCGGGCATGCCGTATCCCCCGGCCCGATCCGCCATGTCTGTCACCCGGGTATGTTCCTCATACCGCTGCCCCCCGGCATACAGGTTGTTTTCACAAACAAAGATCAGGGGCAGCTGCCACAGGGCCGCCAGGTTCAGGGATTCATGAAACGACCCTTCATCGGCCGCGCCGTCACCGAAAAAACAGACCGTCACCCGGGGCTGTTTTCTGTACTGCTGGGCAAAGGCCCGGCCCACGGCAATAGGCAGGGTGGCACCCACCACCGTGGTGGTGCAGGGCGCATTGATCTCAGGCACAGCCAGATGCAGGGTCCCGCTTTTGCCTTTGTTGCACCCGGTTTTTTTACCATAGATTTCCGCCATGAGCGCCTTGGGATCCGCGCCTTTGGCCAGAAGATGATTGTGACTGCGATGGTTGGTAATAATGGCATCATCCGGCTCCAGGGCCCCGCACACACCCGACCCCACAGCTTCCTGTCCGTCGGCCACAATCATCATTCCCGGAATTTTGTCCTTGATTTTGCACAACTGTTTGAGTGCGTCTGAAAATTTTCTGGAAACAATCATGGTCTCAAGCAGTTGGATTTTCTTTTCAACGGAAACGTCCATAAACCCTCCCCGGCAATTATAATCTTTTTAAACAAACCATTTGTTTTTCATCAAATCCCTGACTTCGGAGGTAAGCGGAATCAGGTCGGTTTTATCCAGAAGATCCAGGTTGAACTTCCGGTTCAACGCGGCAAAATGCTTTAATCCAAAGGCAATTTTGTTGAGATAGGAAAACACTCCGATGGCCCCTGGGGAAAAGCCATTCGCCTGTGTGCCGTAAAGGGCGCGCAGGTCCGGCAGATCACAGAAGATCTCCTCGATGGTGGCCCCATAGGGTTTGAACCGTTCCGGCACCTGTCCGTTTCTGATCTGCTCTCCAATGGTTTTTCCGGTCATGGCCGCAGCCATGGACGCCCGGCACAGCCCGATGCCCAGCACATGCCCCTCGCCGTAAGCCAGACCTTTGAACACCTGATCCTCGCCGGCAAATCCGCCGGTCATCACCATGGCCGGCAGACGGCACCCTTCCGACTGAAGCTTTTTGCAGATGCGCACCACCGTATCTTCCAGACAGATGGTGGGCAACGACCATTCGTTCATCATTTTTGACGGGCTGTACCCGGAACCGCCGCCGGCCCCGTCAAAGGTAATCATGTCCACTTTGGCCTGACACGCAATCCGGATGACTTCTTCAATATCGGCCCGGTCATACCCCGCCATCTTGAAATAAATATTTTTTGCCCCCATATCCCGTAACCTGTCTATATGGTCCGTCAGGGAGGCCTGCGTCCACAACGGCAGCCGGCCATAGGTGTAAAAATTGGGACACACCCCGTCTTCATACGCCTTTTGAACCACCGGGTCACCGGGGTCCGGATGCACCAGGTTCCCCTGGGCCTGTTTGACCAGCGCGGTCTCAAGATCCTTCACCCGGATGGCCGGCTGAGTGCCTTTGGCCCCCTGTCCGAATTTGATCTCAATGGCTTTGGCCCTGTATTTTTTGATGGCGATTTGGGGCACCCCCATCCGGTCATCATCCACATTGCATTGCAGGACAATCTGGCCATATCCCCGGTCATACCGGCGGAAACAGTCCAGGGCTTTTTCTATCAGCGGAAACGCCGTGACCTGTCCCTGATCGATTTTCAGACCCGGGTCGTTGTTTCGGGCATGTTCCCCGATCACACAGGTCACGCCGGCCATGGCGGCGCCGGCAAAATAATCCTGCCAGTTCAGCTTGATCAGGGCCGGCAGAATCACGGGCATGGCCATCTTCACGGGATTGAAAACCCCATAGGTCCGCTCCAGGTTTACGTTAAAGATGGTGGCCTGATCCGGAGTTTCAGAAACGCCCCGGGCCCCGAACACCCGGCCGTTGATATTGAAATGGGAATAATCGACGGGGTAGTCTTTTTCCGACGCGATCTGATTGTTCCCGGTGGTGGTGGGATACACGGTCTGGGCCCCTAACACGGCTGCCTGGGCAATCTCACAGGTGCCGTCACAGTCCTGCGTGCAGAACGAGCACATGCCCGACTGGGGGGAAACAAACGCACTCCGGTTTCTGGCAAACGTGAAACCGGAACTTAATTTGGGTGAATAGGTCATGGTATCATCCAGCTTTTAAATGGTTATTGGGTTGCCAGCCGCAGTTTCCGGATGGTCTCCGGGGTGGTGCCGCAGCACCCGCCGATGATGTCAACGCCAAGGTCCCGGATTTTTATCATGTTGTCCACAAACTGGGCATCGGTCTCCGGATAACTCACCTGGTTACCGTCCATGGCCCGGGGCATCCCGGCATTGGGCTGGATGATCACCGGGATATCCACACTCTTCCGGATCTGTGCCGCCAGCCGCACCATATCCGTGCTGCCCAGGGAACAGTTGGCCCCCACTGCGGCCACACCCTGATCCGCCAGGGTTTTCATGCTCTGCTCCGGTGCGTTTCCGAAAATGGTGAAAAAGCCTCTGGGCGTTTCCTTGAAAGTCAGGGTGCAGAACACGGGTTTGTCCGACACCGACTGAATGGCCTGGACCGCACACAGCCCGGCATTGAGATCAAACACGGTTTCCACCAGGAACAGATCCACGCCTTCGTCATTTAGAATCTGTGCCTGGGCCGCAAACGCATCTTTCATCGCTTCAAAAGATACCGGCCCGGCCGGGGCCAGCATCTCTCCCATGGCCCCCATGTCCGCAGCCACATACTGTCCCGGCCCGCACACCGATCTTGCCAGACGAACGCCCTCCCGGTTGATGCGGTCAAACGCCTTGTCCACCCCCATTTTTTTCAGCTTGGGCTGCGATGCCCCATAGGTGTTGGCCGTGACCACATCGGCCCCGGCGTCAAAATAGTCCGCGTGAACCTGCTTTATGATCTCCGGGTGTTTGATATTCCAGGATTCCGCAGCTTCATTGCCGGCCAGCCCCTGGCGGATCAGCATCGATCCCATGGCGCCGTCCATGAGCAGGCCGTGTCTGTTGATCTTTTCAATGATATCCATTTAAACTGGATCTTCCTTTTGCTTATCAGTTATTTCTTCGGCCCGGGGCAGATAGATCCGGAATACAGACCCCTGGCCGGGCACGCTGCCGACATCGATGAAACCGCTGTTCTGCCTGACAATCCCGTAAACGGTGGCCAAGCCCAGACCGGTGCCTTTTCCGACTCCTTTGGTGGTAAAGAACGGTTCGAACAGACGGGTCACAGTTTCTTTGTCCATGCCGCAGCCATTGTCTTCGACCGCCAGGCAGACAAAATCACCGGGCTTGAACCCCGGATGCGTCAGGGTTTCATCTTCGCCAAAGGTTTTTTTACCGGTTTCAATGGTCACCCGGCCTTCCCCTGAAACGGCATCCCGGGCATTGATGCACAAAGTGACAAGAATCTGATGGATCTGTGCCGGGTCCATTTTCACGGGCCACAGCCTGGCTGACGGTTTCCACACCAGATCGATGTCCTCTCCGATGAGACGGCGCATCACATTCAGCAGGCCCTCCACAGTATCGTTCAAATCCAGATGCTTAGGGGAAATGGGTTGTTTTCTGGCAAAGGCCAGCAAGTGTTTGACAAGATCAGCCGAGCGCTTTGCTGCTTTTTGAATCTCATTCAGATTGGAAAACAGGTCGTTCTTTTCATCCATCTGCAACAATGCCAGCTCTGTATTGCCCAGGATCACCCCCAGCATGTTGTTGAAGTCATGGGCCACACCGCCGGCAAGCCGGCCCACCGACTCCATCTTCCGGGTCTGGTAAAGCCGGGTCTGGAGTTTTTGCCTTTCTGCTTCCTGCTGTTTGCGGTCGGTAATATCCCGGCACACACAGAAAATCAGCTTCTGCTCGTCAAACCAGGCCGCATTGGTACAGATTTCAACGTCATAGACACTGCCGTCTTTTCGCCGGTGCCTGGTTTCAAAGTGGTCCCCCTCTTCATCGACACGGTTCAGCATTTCGATAATGAGTTCAGGCGGGTGGTGGACTTCCCAGTCAAACACTTTGAGCCGGGTCATCGTTTCAAGGGGATATCCGAGCATGTCGGCGAATCGCCGGTTGGACTCCACCACCTGCCCTGTCTGGTCAAGGATGACAATTCCGTCTCTGGAATAATCCATCAGGACTCGCCTGCGGGCCGATTCATCCGCCAGAGCCTGAACCTGTTTTTCCAGTTCTTCATAAGTGGGTTTCATTGTCCTTAACATCCTGTATTTTATTTTTCATCCTAATTATTTTGTCAGATCTGTTCACCTGATGATATTTTCATTCATTCAATTCATTCGGATGTCCTGTCCAGAGCCGCCCGCACTTGCTCCGCCAGATCCGACAGGGAAAGCGGTTTCTGGATAAATGCCACCCCGCCGTCCAGCACCCCCTGATGGGCGATGACATCCGCGGTATACCCGGACATGAACAGCACCCGGATGCCGGGATTGAGACCGGCGATCTGTCCGGCCAGGTCCCGGCCGCTCATCCCCGGCAGGACCACATCACTCAACAGCAGATCGATGGCGCCGGAATGGGTTTTCACCTTTTCCAGAGCTTCGGCCGGGGTGGCGGCGGACAATACCGAATATCCTTTCTGTTCCAGCATCATGCGGGTCATTTTGAGAACAGCGGATTCATCCTCCACCACCAGGATGGTTTCCGTGCCGCCGGAGGCGGTTTTTGCAGTGGGAATATCGCTGGAATGTTCCTCTGCTATTGCAAGCCGGGGCAGGTAGATATTGAAAGTGGATCCCCGGCCGGGCTCGCTGTATACGTTGATGAACCCATTGTTCTGTTTCACGATACCATAGACGGTGGCCAGGCCCAGGCCGGTACCCTGCCCCACCTCCTTGGTGGTGAAAAACGGTTCGAACAGGTTTTTCAGGGTTTCTTTATCCATGCCGCAGCCGTTGTCGCTCACTGACAGCAGTGCATAATCCCCGGGAATGAACCCGGCGTTTCTCCGGCAATACGCCTCGTCAAATGTTTTCTTTCCGGTTGCTATGGCAATCCTGCCGATGTCGGCAATGGCGTCCCGGGCATTGATACACAGATTTACCAGGATCTGGTCGATCTGGATCGGGTCCATTTTCACCGGCCAGGTATGGGCGGCCGGTTTCCATACCAGATCGATGTCTTCCCCGATGAGACGGCGCAGCATGTTCAGCATGATTTCCACGGTATCGTTCAGATTCAGGGGCCGGGGGGAAATGATCTGTTTTCTGGCAAACGTCAGCAGCTGCTTTGTGAGGTCCGCCGAACGCTGAGCTGCAATCTGAATCTCTTTCAGGCCGGCCGACAGACCGTGATTTTCCCCGATCTTCTCCAGGGTGAACTCCGCATGCCCCAGGATCACCCCCAGCATGTTATTGAAATCATGGGCAATGCCTCCGGCCAGCCGGCCCACGGATTCCATTTTCCGGGCCTGGAGCAGCTGGTTTTGAAGCCGTGTGTTTTCCGTGACATCCTGAACCGTGGAAATCATGAGGTTCTGTTCCTGCAAAGGAATGTTTTTGGCGGAGATCACCCGTTTCTCACCATCCTGCCGGGTGATTTCGACTCCGTCCCAGACCATTTTCTCCGGATCGCCGGATGCAATGTCCGCCAGAACCCGGGTCATGATTTTTTTCCGGTACGCCGGGTCCGGATATACCTTGTGAAAAAACTTTTCAATGTCTTTGATCAGCTCCCCGGGCCAGCCGTATATCTGCTCAAGCTTTTTGTTGAAGTATATGGCCTGTCCGTCATCAATCATATTAACTGCCAGCCCGATGGGCAGATTGTCCAGAATCGTCTGGATGAAATGGTTGCGTTTTTCAAGGTCGTTCTGATACTTTTGTCTCGATTCTTCCGCCTGTCTGCGCTCGATGATCTCACCGATCATCCGGGCCATATACTGACACCTTTTTTTTCCCAGCTCGATGATAAACTCCGGTCTGGGCTTATATGCCTCTGCTTTGGCTCGCAGATAATCCAAATCAACATGATATTTTTCAGACAATCGGGCCAGGGTATCAGTGTCCTGAGGGGGATTCCCATACCCGATACTGACGACGCCAATGACATCAGCCCCGGAAAAAATGGGCACGGCATACAGCCGGATCCCGCCGACACATTCAATGTCTGTGGATTTTCCGGAAGCCATGGCCGTTTTGGCCGAATCATTCCAGCAGTTGTCATGGCACAGCCATTTGCCGCAGGAAAGCGCTTTTCCGACATCGTCTGTGCCGCATAAATAAAAGGACGCTGTATCCATGAACTGACACCAGGAAGACTTGAAAACCCCGTATGCATAGTCTCCGTTGGCTTCATAAACCACCAGGGAGGTATTGAGCAGGGCCATGACATCCGCTGCCATCTCTGCCATATGCGCCTTTCCGACTGTCTCGAGGATCAGGCGGCAGGTGTTCAGTTTCGTGACATCGCCATACACCGCATCAAATGCCGGACCATCCGCATCCGCCAGGGGGAGGGTCTTCTCGACAAGCCATTCATACTTCCGGAGTTCATCTTCAGCCTGCCGGCGCTCGGAGATGTCGGTCACCACCCCCATGGTCCCGACAAACGCACCGCTTTGTCTGTCAAACCGGGGACCGGCCCCGATCCTCACCGGAAATCTTTGACCATTTTTGCGCCGCAGAATAATTTCATACCGGTCGGTATGCCCTGCCGCACGCCTGGCTTCCGCATTCTTTGCTATAACCAGCTGTTCAGGCGCAACCATATCCAGCCAGCTCTTTCCAATGATCTGTCCGGGGGGATACCCCAGCATTTCCGACAGCCGCTGATTGATGAATATGACCCTATCCCGGGTGTCTGTCAAAACCAGGCCTTCGGTCATGTACGTCATGATTTCTTCGGTCAAAGACCGGGCATCGTGCAGTTTTTTTTCCAGGTCCTGAACCTGTCTTTCCAGTTCTTCACAGGTAAACTTTTGTTTCATGCAGGATCTCTTTCCATGCCCATAACAGGCAAACGGTTCTATACCCCGGTCACAAGACCGGGCATCATTGATAAATGATCACATATTGCACAATGTAATTGAAAATGAACAACCCCGTCAAAGTATAAATCACCGGGTTCAATTGCTTTTTTCTGCCGGCCACCACCACGGAATCTTCCCAGTCGATCTCCTTTAACGATCCAACCATCAATGCACCGACATATACCAGCGCCAGCGAGGTCATCGGGGTCAACCCGTTGCCGGCAACCTGCCCGACAAAGCCAAAGACCGGGTAAATCAGCAAAGACAGCAGAAACAATATGCCCACCACTGTCGCGGCCAGGCCCGTGCGCGCCCCCTGCCTGATCCCGGTGGTGCTTTCGATATACGCGGTCACGGTGGATGTCCCGAACACCGCACCGACCACTGTTCCGGTCGCATCCGCCAGTAATGCCTTGTCCGCATCCTTTAACTCGCCGTTTTCATCAAACAGATCTGCATCGTGCCCCACCGCCACAAGGGTGCCTGATGTGTCAAAAAAATCAATGAACAAAAAGGTGAAAATCACGGCATACGCCATGGGATCGGACAACAGATCCGGAATGGCTGTGACGGCCTTGCCGAAAACAGCGCCCATATCAGAAATAGTTCCGGCATTCCCGCTGGTCAATGACGGCATCACCCACGATAATGCCGGCATTCTGCAACCCCAGAAACGCAATGAAGAAACCGATGCCCGCCCCGATGGCCAGTTTCAGATCTTTGGGGATCGCATTGATCACCCGTTTTCTCAATCCTGTCAACGAAATAATCAGAAACAGCACCCCTGACAACAAAACCGATGCCAGTGCTTCATATGCGGTGAACCCCAGGGTCAGCACCACGGTATAGGTGAAAAACGCATTGATTCCCATGCCGGCGGTCAGCCCGATGGGATAATTGGCCACCACGCCCATCAATATGGATGCCACACCCCCCGCAATGGCCGTGGCAGCGAACACGGCCCCGAATGAAAGACCGGTGCCGTCACTTAAAATCCCGGCATTGACCGGCAGCGCATACAGCATGGCCAGAAAAATGGTCAGTCCCCCCAGCAGTTCAGTGGAGATGGTCGACCCACGTTCCTCAATCTTGAAAATTGTGTTCAGCCCCTGTTTGATCCTGTCCAACGCAACGTCCTCCCTTGATTTCAACACAACCTTTCCTTTGTGTCATCCATCACCCTCATGCCTGAAATCCCAATTGATTTTCAGGCACCCAAACATACTACAGCCGTACCGGTTTTCATAGTTTTTTCCGGAAAATCATGGAATTGGGGTGTTTGCCCCGAACTTTACTTGACAAAGTACGCCTGCCTGTCCTATGGAAGATCCAGACCTTATTATTTTCCGGGAGATTCCATGTCGAATCCGTTTTTTGACGCGCCCATTCTCAATTCACCCTATGACTATCCGAACCGGCACTGGGAGCTGGATGACACGGGTCAGCCCACCCGGAAAATTATCGATTCCCGGCGCCCGGCCTCTTTTGTCACCCCGGCACGGGAGAAGTCCGGTCCGACGGCCCCGAAGGCATTGCCTGCTGGTTTATCGACACGGATTACAATGAAGAGGCGTTTTTTGTCCGGCACGCCTATTTCCTGGGGGCCGGCGATCCCTACAAAGCCCTGAAAACCACCCTGAAGGCCGACATCGACGCCGATGCCTGGGCCACCCTGAACAGCGATACCTCCCGGCCTTTTGACCGGCCCGGGTCCGGCCGCATCGCCGTCAAGGTCATCAACCACCTGGGCGATGAGGTGATGAAGGTGTTCCGGGTGTGATGGCAGCGGATGGTATCACACCCATATCATCCAGGCCCCCTTTCGTCCCAGCGCTTCAGCGCAAAGGCATGCTGGAGAGTCTCTATTCCATAATTGCTTATGGTCTTTTGTCTGTGTCTTGTCTGTTATCGAAAACTGAATGGATTATGATTTCAAAATCTTCAATCGTAT
>CALGAJ010000127.1 GCA_937951975.1 uncultured Desulfotignum sp. | reverse complement strand
GCTTCATCCTGGACCGCAAACAGGCCCTGGTCAAACCCGGGCAACGCCTCGACGCGAATGCCGGATCCCGTGATCGATATCCCGTGGGGACTTAAAGAGGTCGGCCGGGCATCGTATCCTGCGGCCGTGAGGATGCTGTTTAATTCAGACCGGGTGGTTTTCCGGGTATTGGCCCGCAGGGTCAGCGGCGGCACCTGGTTGATGGTCCGGCACAGCTCCAGGATCTGGTCCGGTCCGAACCGGTCCACCCACCGTTTTGCCAGCCATTCGGGAATGGAGTGCACAATGGTGATATGGCCCAAAAGATCATTGTGCGGGTCTGGCAGATCCAGTGTGTGAAACTGCCGGACCGCGTTCCGCAGCACCCCGTTCACAAACCCGGCGGTTTTTTTTCCGTTCCGGTGTTTGATCAAATTCACGCTGGTGTCAATGGCGGCAAAATCCGGAACCCGGTCCAGATACCGCAGCTGGAACACCCCCATGCGCAGCACGGTCAATACGGGCAGGTCCATGCGGGACAGGGGAATTTTTGCAAAGGACTGGATAATGAAATCCAGAAAATTACGGTGGCGAAGCACCCCGAACACAATGGCGTGGCACAGGTTTTTGTCCGGCTGGGACAAATGGGCCAAGTTGGGAGAAACCGCATCCAGGGCCCGGTCCAGGGTGGCGTGTTTTTGGTCGGTTTGCAGCAGAATTTCCAGGGCTGCCTGTCTTGTATCCCAGGTCATGGATCATTCAAACCGGTGGGAAACGGCCAAAGAATGGCCCCGGAGAAATGCGTCTGCAGACAACCGCTTGCCGGATTTTCCCATGAGCTCTTTGATGATGACCACACCTTTGCCCGCAGCCACATGAATACCCTCTTCATCAATGGCGCACACGGTGCCGGGGGAATCAGTGGCTTCATCCCGGCCGGCAACGGCAGTGAACACCTTGATGCGCCGGTCTGCCAGCTGGGTGAACGCGCCGGGCCAGGGATTCATGGCCCGGATATGGGCCACCACGTCCAGATGGGACCGGGTCCAGTCGATGCGGCCGTCCTCTTTTTTAAGCATAGGCGCATACGTGGCGTTTTCAGAGTCCTGAGGCGTGGGTGTCAACCGGCCGGCATTGATCCGGTCAATGGTGTCTATAATCAGATCCGCTCCTATTTCAGTGAGCCGGTCGTGCAGGTCCTGGGCTGTGTCTTCAGGATGGATGGGGGTTTCTTTGAAAAGCAGGATATCCCCGGCATCCAGTTCTTTGGCCATGACCATGGTGGTGACCCCGGATTTGTCGTCCCGGTTGCGGATGGCGGCCTGGATGGGCGCGGCCCCCCGGTATCGGGGAAGCAGCGAGGCATGGATATTGACGGGATATTTTTTGGGGATGTCCAGAATCCGCCGGGACAGGATCTGGCCGTAGGCAGCCACCACAAAATAATCCGGCGCCAGGGCCGTCAGTTCCTTCACCATGGCATCGGTGTTGAGTTTTTCCGGCTGGGATACGGTCAGGCCCAGGTCCAGGGCCGCGGTTTTCACCGGCGGCGGACTGGGTTTTCTGCCCCGGCCTTTGGGCCGGTCCGGCTGGGTGATCACCCGGCAGATATCAAAATCAGGCCGGGCTGCCAGGGCTTTCAGCGGCGGCACCGCAAAATCCGGGGTCCCCATGAAAACAATGCGGGTCATGATGATGTCTCTTCCTTGAGCTGTTTCATGCGCTTTTTTTTGTACATGGTTCGTTTCAGCGTGCTGATGCGGTCGATGAACAGAATCCCGTCCAGATGATCGATCTCATGCTGCATGATGATTGCCATCAGGCCGTGAGCGTCAAATTCCATGGGGTTTCCGTCCATATCAAGGGCCTTTACCGTCACCTGCTCGTACCGCTTGACATCAGCCCGGAAATCCACCACGCTCAGGCACCCCTCATTTTCCGACACCTGACTGCCCGAGGCCTGGATGATTGCAGGGTTGATCAACGCGATGATTTCCTGGTCCGGCCCGTCGTCATCCGGGTTCTGTGCCCTGGCATCATATACCAGGATGCGTTTGTTGACCCCCACCTGGGGCGCGGCCAGCCCGATGCCGGATTCATGGAACATGGTTTCTCCCATGTCCTGAATCAGCTGCTTTATCTCGTCATCAATGGTTTCCACCTTGTCCGAGGGCATGGATAAAGATTTTTCAGGATATGTGACAATGTTCAAAAGAGCCATTTTTCAATAATATTTCCTTTGCTGTTTCAATATCTTTGCGGATCTGGTCTGACAGTTCCCGGATGTCGGCAAATTTTTTTTCATCCCGGAGCCGGGCCACCATGTTCACCCGGATCCGGGTGCCGTAGATATCCTGATCAAAATCCAGGATATGGACCTCTATGGTGAAAATATGGTCGTCAAATGTGGGGGAGTACCCGATATTGGCCACGCCCATGAATTTGCCGTGGATGGTTTCCACGGTCACGGCATACACCCCGAACTTGGGGCACAGCTCGTCATGCAGTTTGATGTTGGCCGTGGGAAATCCCAGCTGGCTGCCCCCGCGGCTGCGGCCCTTGACCACTTTGCCCCGGATCTGGTAGTGCCTGCCTAAAAACTGCCGGGCCTGTTCCACCTGGCCGTCCATGACAATCTGACGGATCCGGGTGCTGGAAATCCGATGGGTTTTGCTGGCTGGGTCTTTGATCCAGTCCGCCACAATGGTTTCAAACCCCAGGATCGGGCCCTGCTCCCGGAGCAGGTCGATGTTGCCGGTCCGGTTTTTACCGAAGGTATAATCCGGCCCGATGATGATGGCTTTCATGCCGATTTTTTCCACCAGGATTTTTTCAATGAACTCCCGGGCCGGGATGGCGGCAAAGGCTTTGTCAAACGGCAGACACAGCACCACATCGATGCCGGATGCATCCAGCAGCTCCATTTTCTGGTCATGGCGGGTGATGACCGGCGGGGTGTCGATGCCCAGAGCCCGCAGCGGATGGGGCTCAAACGTCAGGGCCACGGACGTGCCGGATATTTTTTTCGCTTTGGAAATGACCTGTTTCAGCAGGGCCTGGTGCCCTTTGTGAACACCATCAAAATTACCGATGGTGACCACCGCATTTTGAAAAGGGGTGCTGATCCGGTCCAGGGATTCAACAAGTAGCATATTTTCCTTTACACAAGCATAAATATTCTTGACAATTGTTCCAAACACATATATATATCCCAACCATTGTTTGAACGCAATGTTAAATTGCGGGTGACAACGCAGTCAACAGATGTGCCGAAGTGGCGGAATTGGTAGACGCACTAGTTTCAGGGACTAGCGAGCGTACGCTTGTGGGAGTTCGAATCTCCCCTTCGGCACCATCTTTTCCTTTCCGACAGATCCAAAGCCGAAGTGGTGGAATTGGTAGACACGCTAGACTTAGGATCTAGTGCCGCAAGGCGTGGAGGTTCAAGTCCTCTCTTCGGTACCAGAAATACACAAAAACGGGCGTGTCAGGCATTTTTAATCAAAAATTTCTGAAACGCCCGTTTTTTTTATCCGCTTTCTATCTTTTTACGGCCAGAAAATACATCACCACAATGATCAAACCCGCTAAAATAAGCGTGGTAAGACCGGTTTCAGCAACAGACAGGTTCAGGCCGATTTTACCATAAAGCCGTCTCAATGGATCCAGGGCGGGGCCGATTATGGTTAAAAAGCTTTCTCCTGATACAAGGGCATATTCAATCATGGTTTGCTCCTTTACATTGTTGCCATTTCGCAGTATCTGACAGGTCTACAGGAACCGCTTTTTTCCCTTTAAACGTCCG
>CALGAJ010000126.1 GCA_937951975.1 uncultured Desulfotignum sp. | reverse complement strand
TCATGGGAGATGGAAAAAGGATTCAGGGTCAGATCCCGGATGTCAAACCGGGTCCCGCATTCAAAATGGATCAGTTCCGGCACATGACCCATTCCGGCGCAGGCCTGATGGGTGGATGAAGAGATATATACCGGAATGTTGAAGCGCCGCCCCAGGACGCCGGCGCCCCGGACATGGTCGATATGTTCATGGGTGATGACGATGGCGGACAGATCCGCCGGATTCTGTCCCACCGCCGCCATCCGCCGCTGAAGCTCCACACCGGACAATCCCGCATCCACCAGGATGGCGGTGTCCGGCGTGGAGACCAGCAACGCGTTTCCTTTGCTGCCCGAAGCCAGCGGGCAGATACAAAAAGAATTATTCTTTTTCATCCGCCTTGGCAGCTTTGTAGCTGAGCTTGATTTTTCCGTCCCGGGTGATGTCCAGGACCTTGACCTTGATCACATCGCCCTCTTTGACCACATCCGTGACCTTCTTGACCCGGTAGTCGGCCAGTTCGGAAATGTGAACCAGACCGTCGGTGCCGGACTTGATGTTCACAAATGCCCCGAAATCCGTGATTTTCACCACCTTGCCTTCGTAAATGGCTCCGATTTCCGGATCCAGTGCGATATCCGCCACCATGGCCAGGGCTCTTTCCGCATCCTCCTGATTTTCCCCGGCAATTTTCACCAGCCCGGAATCATCCACTTCAATGGTGGTGTTGGTGTCCGCCTGGAGGGCCCGGATGATCTTGCCGCCGGGGCCGATAATGTCCCGGATCTTGTCCGGATTGATGGTGATGCTTAGAATCTTGGGCGCATGGGGAGAAATATCAGCCCGGTATGTGTTGATGGTTTTCAGCATCTCTCCCAGAATATGCAGCCGGCCCGCTCTGGCCTGGATCAGGGCTTTTTCCATGATGTCTCTGGGCAGTTCCTTGATCTTGATATCCATCTGCAGGGCCGTGATACCGGCTTCAGGCCCGGCCACCTTGAAGTCCATGTCCCCGAAATGATCTTCATCCCCCAGGATATCGGACAGAATCACGGTGCTGTCCCCGTCTTTGACCAGTCCCATGGCAATCCCGGAAACCGGCGCCTTGATGGGCACACCGCCATCCATGAGCGCCAGACATCCGGCACAGACCGTGCCCATGGAGGAGGACCCGTTGGACTCCATGACTTCGCCCACCAGGCGGATGGTGTATTCAAAATCGGCCGGATCCGGCAGGATCCGCTCAATGGCCCGGGTGGCCAGATTGCCGTGCCCGATATCCCGGCGGCTGGGTCCGCCGGCCCGCTTCACCTCTCCCACGGAATAGGGCGGGAAATTGTAATGCAGCATAAACGCCCGGGTCTCGTTGCCGGCCAGGGTTTCCACCCGCTGCTCGTCCGGGCCGGATCCCAGGGTCATCACCCCCAGCACCTGGGTCTCCCCCCGGGTAAACAGGGCGCTGCCGTGGGGTCTTCGCAGCATTCCCACCTCACAGGTGATATTCCGGATTTCATCAAAGGCCCGGCCGTCAATGCGGTGATTCTGTGTCAGGGTGATCTCACGGCTGACTTCCTTGACTGCCTTGCTGAAATTTTCCTTGATTTCCTTGGCCTGGTCCGGATAATCCTGGGTGAAATGTTCCACCACCTCATCCTTGTAAAGACTCAACGCATTCTGACGTTCTATTTTGGTCTTGATCTGGACGCGTTCGCGGATGCCGTCCCTGGCGAAATCAAGGACCTTGGCAGCCAGTTCCGGATCCCGTTCTGCAGGAACAAACACTTTCTTTTCCTTGCCCACGCTGTTTTTCAACTCTATCTGAATATCAATGATGGGCTGCATGGCCTCGTGACCGAAATAAATGGCATCCAGCATGTCCTGTTCCGACACGATATTGGCACCGGCTTCCACCATGACCACACCGGTTTTAGACCCTGCCACGGTCAGATCAATGTCACTTTCCATCATCTGTTCCAGGGTGGGATTGGCAACGAACTCCCCATTGATCCGCCCCACCTTGATGCCGGCGATAGGGCCGTCAAACGGGATGTCTGAGATTTCCAGGGCGGCTGACGCCCCCACCAGGGCTAAAATGCCGGGATCACACATTTTATCGGTTGACAGAACCGTGGCGATGACCTGGGTTTCATAATTATATCCTTCTTTGAACAACGGCCGGATGGGCCGGTCGATCTGTCTGGCCCGCAATGTTTCATCTTCAGAAGGCCGGCCGATTTCCCGTCTGAAATAGTTGCCCGGAATCCGGCCTGCCGCATAAATTCGTTCCTGGTACTCCACGGTCAGGGGCAGAAAACTCACATCCTCTTTGGGATTTTTGGCTGCCACTGCGGTCACCAGTACCACGGTTTCATCCAGCTGCACCACCACGGCCCCGGAAGCCTGTTTGGCCATTTTACCGGTCGTGATGGAAAACTCCCTGTCACCGATTGTCGCTGTTACTGTTTTTTCCATGATTTCTCCTTTATTAATGGTTAAAAAAGGCGGAAATCCATTGAAAAACACTCAAAATAATAAACCCGCATGTGTATCATCCAACAAACTGCTGGATGGCACAGATGCGAACTTATTTATCCGTATTTTCAAGAATTGCCGCCCGGTCAACTGCAAAAAACCGGTTTTTGACCAGACCACAGCCAAAAACCGGTTTGTCGTCATCTTATCTTCTGAGTCCCAGTTTGTCGATCAAAGACCGATACCGGTTGATGTCTTTTTTCTTTACATAATCCAGCAGGCTTCTGCGCCGGCCGACCAGGATCAGCAGACCCCGCCGGGAGTGATGATCTTTTTTATGCACTTTCAAATGTTCGGTCAGATAGCTGATGCGATGGGTCAGAATCGCTATCTGTACCTCGGGGGACCCGGTATCCGAGTCATGCAGCTTGAACTGCTCAATCATTTCTTCTTTGTTTTCTGCTAATAAAACCACGATGTAACTCCTTTATCTGGAATAAATAAATTCCGGCATTCATTTGGCCGGCTTTCCGCCGTTACCAGGGGCATCCAATATTCCATTCAGACGATCCTGATGCTTCTGCCAAATGGCCGCTGGTATAACCTGCCCGTGATTTTTTCATTATTCGAGGGCAGATCTTTCTATCATTTACCTGCTGAAAACGCAACAATAATTATATTCCGCCTTGTCCGGATCCGCTTCTATCACGGCAATAAGCCGGTCTTCCGGATCCATGACCCGGACCGGGGTTCCGGCCGGTAACGGTTCTGTCCGACATGAACGGACATTCTGATCAGACAGCTTCATCCCATGGCTGATCTTTTCTG
Source organism: uncultured Desulfotignum sp. (assembly GCA_937951975.1). GTDB lineage: Bacteria > Desulfobacterota > Desulfobacteria > Desulfobacterales > Desulfobacteraceae > Desulfotignum. The sequence goes on along the minus strand of CALGAJ010000126.1, from coordinate 3,800 downwards.
CCATCATATCATCCACCTGTATCCGGGGCAGGAAAGGCAGGCAGTCGGTCATGGGAATAACGGATCTGTCCCGGGGCAGGCCGGACAATATATCCAGTTCATGGGCCTGATCCAGTGTGAAATGGCTGACCCCGGTCCGGCACAATCCGGACAAATGGGCCCCGCATCCCAGCTGTTCGCCTATATCATGGGCCAGACTCCTGATATATGTACCGCCGGAGCAATGGACATCCAGATCAAATTCCGGCAGATTCACAGCGGTCATCCGGATGGAGAAAATCTCAATGGGCCGGGCGGGTTTCTGGATCATCTGTCCTTGCCGGGCAAGTTTATACAAAGGCTGGCCCTGATGTTTCAGCGCTGAAAAGCTGGGCGCGGTCTGCCACTGCCTGCCTGTGAATCCCGCCACGGCATGCTGCACCTGTTCCGGTTCAATGGCACCAAGATTTTCAGGATCCGCCTGATGGACAATCCGGCCGGTCCGGTCATAGGTATCGGTTTCAATCCCCAGGGTAATCGTGGCCCGGTACCGCTTGGCACCCCCCAGGAAAAACCGGGACAGCCGGGTGGCCTGCCCTAAAGCGACCGGCAGAAGACCGGTGGCAAAAGGATCCAGCGTTCCGGTATGCCCGGCTTTTTTTACATGGAATATCTTTTTGACCTGACTGACAACCCGGGCGGAAGAGATCCCTTCCGGCTTGTTGATCAGCACCATGCCGTCTTTCATGAAAACCGCCGTTTTTTCAGCAACAAAGATACCTACTCGGATTCCCCGCTACCGGATTCCGGATCTTCAGGCAGATCTTTGACCACGGAATCGATCAAGGCATCCATTCGGGCGGCTTTGTCAAATGAATCATCGTGGAAAAACCGCAGGTCCGGCATATATTTGAGCCCCAACTGGGGCGCGATGTGTTTTTTGATAAACCCTCTGGAGTTTTTAAATCCGGCCATCGTGGATGCAATCCGGTCCTCGTCTCCGAAAACCGTCACATAGACACTGGCCAGCCGCAGGTCCGGGGTCAATTTGACCCGGGACACCGTGGCCATCTCTATTCGGGGATCACTGATCTTTCTGGTCAACAACTCGGTTATGGCCTGCTGAATCTTGATACTGATCCGTTCAGCCCGGGTATACGGTTTCATCACTTCTCTTTCTGGGGCGTATATTTTCTTTCTTCCACTTCATAACACTCGATGATATCGCCCGCTTTGATATCATTGTATTTGGCCAGTCCGATGCCGCATTCATATCCCTGCTCCACTTCTTTGACATCATCCTTGAAGCGGCGCAGAGAGGACAGCTGGGTGTCGCACTTGATCACCCCTTCCCTGAGCAACCGGACTTTCTTGCCCCGGACCACCTTGCCTTCGGAGATATGGCATCCGGCGATGGTACCGATCTTGGGCACCACAAACGTATCCCGGACCTCGGCCCGTCCGATGATGATTTCATGAAAGGTGGAGGGCATCATGCCGTCCAGGGCTGCCTTGATATCATTGATCACATCATAGATGATATCATAGAACCGCATGTCCACATTTTCGTCCTTGGCCAGTTTCCGGATCTGGGGGGTGGGCCTGACATTGAACCCGATGATAATGGCATCCGACACACTGGCCAGGCCCACATCCGATTCATTGATGGTACCGACCCCGGAATGGATGATCTTGATATCCACTTCCTCTTTGGCCAGATCTTTGAGGGAATCGTTCAACGCTTCGATAGACCCCTGGACATCCGCCTTGACGATCAGTTTCAACTCTTTGATTTCCTCGGATCCCAGATTCTCGAACATCTTCTCCAGGTTGGCCCGGCTCTTTTTGGCCAGCTCCTTGGCCCGCTGCTTCTGCATGCGGTGACTCGCGATCTGTTTGGCATCCTTGTCAGACGCCACAGCCACAAATTCATCCCCGGCGTCCGGGACCCCGGTCAACCCGACAATTTCCGCCGGTGTGGAGGGGCCGGCCTCTTCAATCCGGTTGCCCAGGTCATCGACCATGGCCCGGATTTTGCCGGAATGCAGTCCGCACACGATGGAATCCCCATCCCGCAAAGTCCCCTGCTTCACCAGGACCGTCGCCACAGCCCCTCGTCCGGTATCCAGACGGGATTCCACCACATAACCGCTGGCATTCCGGTCCGGATTGGCTTTGAGTTCCAGGACCTCGGACTGCAGCAGGACCATTTCCAGCAGGTCATCAATCCCTTCACCGGTTTTGGCGGACACTCTGACAAAAATCACGTCTCCACCCCATTCTTCCGCCAGAAGCCCCAGTTCAGCCAGTTCCCTCAGAATCCGGTCCGGATCCGCCCCGGGTTTGTCCATTTTGTTCACCGCCACCACCACCGGCACCCCGGCGGCTTTGGAATGATTGATGGCCTCGATGGTCTGGGGCATGACCCCGTCATCCGCCGCCACCACCAGGATGACGATATCCGTGACCTTGGCGCCTCTGGAACGCATGGCGGTAAACGCGGCATGGCCCGGGGTGTCCAGAAAGGTGATCCGGCCGCCTTTGGGGGTATCCACGTTATAGGCCCCGATGTGCTGGGTGATACCCCCGGCTTCGCCGCTGGTGATCTTGGATTTTCGGATGACATCCAGCAATGATGTCTTTCCATGGTCCACATGCCCCATAATGGTGACCACGGGAGGGCTTTTGATCATGCGGCCCTTATCCTGATTTTCGGTTTCGACCTGAAGCAGAACGTCTTCTTCAAAACTGGCTTTTTCCACTTCAAAGTCAAATTCCGCCGCCACCAGGGTCGCTGTCTCAAAATCAATGGTCTGATTGACCGTGGCCATCACACCCATGGTCATGAGTTTGGCAATCATCTCATTGGCCTTGATTCCCATCCGTTTGGCCAGTTCTGCCAGTTCAATGGCCTCGTCAATCTTGATCCGCCGCTTGATCGCCTTGGGGGTTGTGATCTGGGTTTTCTGGAACCCGCCTTTTTTGGCCCGGTTGTCTTTTTTACCCCGTTTCTTTTTACCGCGGCCCCGGTAGAGTTCTTCTCCCTCAACCACTGATTTCTTTTTCCGTTTTTTTCTTTTACCGTCAAACGAATCACCAGCCCCCTCATCCTTGCGCCGGTCTTTTTTTCTGAACCCGGGATCCGGTTCTCCCGGGATAAAAGCCGGACCTGTATCCGGACCGGTTGAAACAGCACCGCCTCGATTCGATACAGCCGGCCGGGCAGACCGCTCGGACCCCATGTCTTTTTTCTCTTCCTCCGCCTTTGTTTTCCGGATATTTTCCAATACCAGCGGATCGGCTTTTTTCACAATCTTGGCAGGGGTGGATTTCTTTTTTTTCTTTTTCTTTTTGGATGATTTCGGCTCTTCATCCTCTGAGGTTGTCAACGCTTCCCGGGAAACATCTGATTTTTGAGATTCCGGCGCTGCTGTTTCCGCTTCTTTATCCTTCTCAGCAGTGGAAGGCTTCACCTGATCCTCATTATCTTTCCGCCGCGTTTCTTCAGCCGGAGGCGATACTTTTTCAGACGTTTTTTGATCCTCTGCTGCCGCAACAGGTGCAGGTGTCTGATCCGGAACATCCGTCGATTCTGGTTTTGTCTTTGTGTCCACAGGTTCCGGCTTGACTGTTTCAGGCTCCGGGGGAAGAGCCTTTTTTACCGGTTTTATAATTTTAGCAGGCTCGGATTTTTTCTTTTTTGTCAAAGCCGTTTTACTGGGTTTTGGTACTTCAGTGGATTCAGGAACGGGCGCAGATTCTTTTGCCGCAGGTTTTTGCTCTGCCTCCACCGGTGGGGCATCCGGTGTATCAGGGGCTGT
>CALGAJ010000125.1 GCA_937951975.1 uncultured Desulfotignum sp. | reverse complement strand
ACACGATGCCCACCAGATCGTCCTGGGAAGCCACCACCGGCATGCCGGTACATCCCAGTTCCCGAATGATCATGATCACTTCTTGAACGGTTGTGTCCTCATGCACCTTGATCACCGGATAGGACATGATATCTGAAAGCATGACGGATGTCTGCTGATTTCCGCTGATCAACTCCAGGATCATTTCCTGGATCACTCCGGGATTCGCCGCTTTGATCAGGGCGGATCCGGCACCGGGATGCCCCCGCCGCCCAGACTTCGCATAATCCGGCTGATATCGATTTCGTCCACACCGCTTCGACCGATCACCACACATTTATCCTGGGCCAGATCCCGAAAAATACAGAAAGCGGCGTCCGCATTGATGATTTCTCTGTACATCTGCACCACCATGGCCAGGTTCTGAATCCGTCCTTCAATGTCCAGTTTTGAAAACCCCACCGTAAAACCGGAATGTTTGACGGTCTCGCTTTTTCGGATCATCTCGTAAAGGATGTCCCTGTGCTGCCTGGCATACGCCTGCTTCAGAAAAGAGGCCAGAATAACCAGATCCGCCTTCCGGTCCAGAAGAAATCCGGCGGCATGGGCATCTTCTCCCAAAGTGGATGGAAAGGTCAGGTTTCCGGTATCTTCATACAGACCAATCAGAAACAAGGTGGCCTGAATGGGCGTAATCAGTATTCTTTTTCTCTGAATCTCATCGAGAAGTATGGTGATACAGGCACCGGTTTCCCGGATATGCGGCTGTGTCACCTGGATATCCCCGTGCAGATGATGATCCCAGACAATGACCTCAAGATCCGGCTTTTCCTTGAGGACCGCCAGCCGGGGGTCCAGCCGTCCCCAGGAATGGGTATCCACCACAATCAGAGCATCCACCTGGTCCAGATTGACATCACCGGGCGTTGAAAGGCCGAGTACATCCTTATGAATGGCCAGAAACGGTTTTAGATTTCCATTCACGTCACGGGGAATCACCGGGCGGGCATCCGGATATATGAGTGTTGCCGCCACCAGACTGGCCAGAGCATCGAAATCAGTTCCTTTGTGGGTGGTCACGATTTTCATGATACAGTGCTTATTCCTTGTCAATACCTGCCGTAACCCAGGGCTGTCCTTTGAAATCATTGAGAATACGGCTTGTTTTTTTTATTTCAATATCTTATCTTTATATGAATAACGGGTCATGAATACAAGGGAAAATCATGAAAAAATATATTTTCGCCGCCATATGGTTATTTATGAATACCGTCTGTGCATGGGCCGTTCAATTTGATAAAGACCCTTCTGCAGACAAACCGGAAGTGCATTCACCCGTGACCACGGCCCGGGAAGTTTTCCGGCGGAATATTCCTGCAACGGCCCGACAGTTCATTGGTACACCGTACGAATATGGCGGCAATCCTTTGACTGCCGAAACAGCTGATAATTCCTATCTTTTTTTCGCTATCTATACCACCGCCGCCCAGCTGTCCGGCCTGACCTATCACGGATATCTGCCCATGTCAAATCTGTTGAAAAATGTCAGACAGATCGACGAGGATCAGGTGCAAGCCGGAGATCTCATGGTTCTGGACAATCAGCTGGCAGCCATGGTTTTTGACGTTGAAGACAGCGGCCGGCTGCATCTGATTTATGTCTCTGAAAAACGCCGCCAGGCGATCGCGTTTCACAGCGGCAACCTGGTGTTCGATGCTTTCTGGCTCAAACATATGACCGGTTTTTTCCGCCTGAAAGAGGCCATGCTCAGATGACATCATTACGATATTCTTTTGAACCACACATCCGATAACCCCAACCGATTTCAATCCGTCAACAATTCCAGCAGGCCGCCATCCGGCCCGGGCCGCGCTGGGTTAATTCCGGGGCTTTTTCCCGGCAGATCCCGGTCACATACGGCCATCGGGACTGAAACCGGCACCCGGTCGGGGGATTCAGGGGATTGGGGGGCTCTCCCGGGCAGGTGATGCGTTGACGGGCCCGCTGCACCGGCGGATCCGGTACCGGCACGGCGGACAGCAGCGCCCGGGTATAGGGGTGAACCGGCGAATCATAAATCAGGTGGCGTTCCGCCAGTTCCACGATATTGCCGGCATACATGATGGCGATGCGATGGGAAATATGTCTCACCACAGCCAGATCATGGGCGATGAACAGGTAGGACAGCCCGAACCGGGCCTGGAGATCCTGCATCAGGTTCACCACCTGGGCCCGGATGGACACATCCAGAGCGCTCACCGGCTCATCCGCCACAATGAACCGGGGATTCAAGGCCAGCGCTCTGGCAATACCCACCCGCTGGCGCTGGCCGCCGCTGAAGGCATGGGGATAACGGGCCCCGGCATCCGGGGGCAGGCCCACCAGTTCCAGCAGCCGGGCCACTTCTTTGGCTGCCGCCTTTGTATTTTTTACCACCCCATGCACCAGCAGCGGCTCCGCCACGATATCGATAATTTTCATGCGGGGATTTAAGCTGGCATAAGGATCCTGAAACACCAGCTGCATATCACGACTTAACTCACGCACCTGTTTTTTCCCGGCATGGGTGATCTCTTTGCCCTGAAAATAGATATGGCCTTTGCTCA
>CALGAJ010000124.1 GCA_937951975.1 uncultured Desulfotignum sp. | reverse complement strand
CAAAGCAAAAAAGCAGCACCTTGATGGTGCTGCCTTTTCATTCAAGCACCCTTATCCGGTAATGTGTTATCCGGCCACATCAATTCCCGGATCACACCCAAGATGCTTGTCCGGATTGTTACATTCAAAATTTTTATGCCGGGTGTCCACATGTCCCTCTTCACTTTCCCTGTCACTTTCAATGTAATTCTGATGTCTGGAATCCGTCATTATATCACCTCATCAGCTTGATTGTTTTTTAATTCGGCCCTCTTGAACCGTGACATTAAGTTAGGCATACAAAACAATTTGTCAACAAATTAATTATTCAGGCAGAATCCGGTCAAAGGTCAGGCAATGAGATTGAATGTGTTGTTCCAGGGCGGCCATGCCGATCAGAGATGCTGATGAATAAGGAATGGTCTGGATGGGAATGCCCGGAAACAAAGTTTCCACTGTCTGTATGGACCCATTTGCCCCGGTCCTTTCATTGCAGATCATGCCCCGGGGCTTGATGACCTGCCGTTCCAGATGTTCGATCACCCGCCGGGTTTCCGCCACAGACAGGACATCCCGGTTGAAAACCACATAAAAGCTGGTTTGATCCGGATTCTCAAACAGGGCCTTGAGGGCCTGATAGTCGGATTTGATCTCCAGAAGCCGCTGGAGGATCTTGTCCCGCTCAAATTCTTTGCCGGCCAGAGTGATTCGTGAAATGATCTGTTTTTTTTCATGGATCTGTTTTCTCAGCTTTTCCAGCTGATCCGTCCAGGTCAAAGACAGGGACGGCAGATTGAAAAACCGCAGGGACAGGGCCGTGGGCGGCATATCGATCACCAGATAGTCATGGGTTTTGTACCGGGCCACAAGATCGGTAAATGCCGCAACCAGGGCATATTCCTCCATGCCCGGCGAAAATTTGAGAATATCGAAATAATGGTCCAGGTTGAATGCGGTCAGATAGGCGAAACTGGCTTTCACCTGTTTTGCCGTTTTTGTCAGATAGCGTTTGATCTGCCGGTCCCGGTCGATCTGCAGCACCTCCAGGCACGGACCCAAAGAACAGGCTTTGTCTGAAAAAACCGTCTCAAAAATATCGGCCTGGTTATGGGCATCATCAAAAGAGGCCAGAACCACTTTTTTGCCTTTTTCCTTGAGCACCAGGGAGATCAGGGCCGATGCCGTGGATTTGCCGGTACCGCCCTTGCCCAGAAAAAAAAGGGTTCGCAAGCAAGCCATGAAGTCACGAAATGTCGAACACGGAAAACAACCGGGACAAGGGTTGGTTTGACGTGTTCATCCTTTCCAGCAGCAGCAGAAGATCCTTTTCCATCAGCGGCAGCAGATCCATACTCAGATGTGCCGGCGGAGACGGCAGGCCTACAAATGACCCCTGCACCAGCAAAGCAAAAATATATTCCATCTCTTCACATTCCGCTTCAATGGTACTGACGGCTTTATTGCGTGCCACCTCATCAGCGGCCTGCCACCAGGTGATCGCCTGTCTTTTTACCTGACCCCAAAAAGAGAGACTTTGCGTATTGCCGTGTTTCATGTCACCCGGAATATTTTTTTATCAAAATGGATCCGCTGCCGGGACGGATAGTAATAATACATGGCATACAGCCCCATCAACACCATGGCGGCTGCATAAAACCGGGGGAAATCAAACATTACCGCTGCAAACGCCAGGTATACGGTTGCCTGAGACACCTGTAACAGCCGCCGCTGGAATTTGAGAAACCTGTCGGCATCGACATGCTGGCGTTCTCTTACCGAGTGAGCAAACAGGGTCCTTAAAAAAATCGGTCCGGCAACGGCGGTCATAACGGCTGCCACAAACACGGTGACATAGACACCGTAAGAAATAACAAACCCGCCCGGTGAAACCAGATCCAGTGCCGTTGCCAGGCCCAGGACCGAAAACAGCCCCACGCCCGGCAACACTAATTTCATATAGTATTTCTGAAGCGTTTTATGCATCGCGTCCCAGTCAAAACTTATCTGTGTTCTGATGCAATCTCACCCCCGGGGGTGACGGTAAAAAACCGCAATACCCCTTCCACCGTGATCCATACCGCCAGAATCAGAATAATGGCATTGACCACCTGGAGCAGGGTGTTGTGGGCCGTGCCGAAACTGCCCTGGTTGAGAATCAAGGCCCAGATGGTCATCACCATCATAAATACGGCCGGAATACCGGAAATCATCCATTTCACCCCGCCTTTGTCTTTGAGGTACAAGGTGATGACAATCAAGGCCAGGCCGGCCAGGGTCTGGTTCACGGCACCGAACAGGGGCCAGAGCTTCAGGGCGCCGTTTCCGCTGGGACCGGTGGCAAATGCCAGCAGCAGGGCTGTTCCCACGGCCAGAAACGTGGTGACATATTTGCCGGTCAATGCGGTGAGCTTCACGCTGTCAAACAGCTCGGACAGAATATACCGCTGGATCCGGGTGGCGGTATCCAGGGTGGTGCCGGCAAAGGACGCCACAAACACCCCCATGATCACCACGGCAATGCTGGCCGGGATACCGAATGCGGCCAGCATGTTGGCGGCCCCGTCCACAAACGCGGCAACTTTGGAACCCAGGCCGGCTGCCGCAGCCCAGGAGGAATAATGTGTGGTCCAGGCAGCCACTCCCATAAGGGTTTCGCCGGATTTGGTCACATATCCCATACCGATGCCGGCGGCCACGGCAATGATCACCAAAGTGGCCAGGGCCCCTTCCATGAGCATGGACCCATACCCCACAAACAGGGAATCGGTTTCATACCGCACCTGTTTGGCGGATGTGCCGGAAGACACCAGGGAATGAAAACCGGAAATGGCGCCGCAGGCAATGGTGATGAACAAAAACGGCCACATGGGCGGTGCTTCGGCCGGGCTCATCTGGACTGCGGGGGCCACCACGGACAGGTTGGCAAAAAACGCGGAAAAAACCACCCCGATCATCATCAGAACCATCACAATCATGAGCTGATGAGAATTGATGAAATCCCGGGGCTGAAGCAGGGTGGTCACCGGCAGGGTGGATGCGAAAAACGCATAGATCAGCAACAGAATCGTCCAGCCCCCTGTGGGTGGAATCCCTGCGATGGTTGGCATCTGAATGGGCAGAACCGCACCGATGAACACGGTGGCATACATCACCACCACGGCAATAATGGACCAGGTGACAATGCTTTTGCCCTGTTTGTAAATGGCATACC
>CALGAJ010000123.1 GCA_937951975.1 uncultured Desulfotignum sp. | reverse complement strand
GGGCATTGATAAACGGCCGCACACAGGTGGTCCGAAACTCGTAGGCAGGTGCGGAATCCATGATAAGACGGATACTTTGTAAAACCGCATCCATGTCAGCGGCAGGTTTCATGATTTCAGGATATTTGTCTGCCCCGGTTTTGATGTCCATGGCCACATAATCCACCAGCGAGCGGTCGAGCAGGCCGGAAAGAACCGCTGGGCGTGATCCGTTGGTATCCAGTTTGACGGCAATCCCCATCTGTTTGATGTGCTGGATGAAATCCATCAGATCCGGCTGCAGACAGGGTTCTCCCCCGGTGATGACCATCCCGTCCACCAGCCCTTTCCGGGCCGTCAGAAATGAAAAAATATCGGTGGTGTCCAGGCGGCCGGGACCGTTTGCCGGACCGGCCGCCAGTTCAGGATTATGACAATAGGGGCAGATGAAATTGCACCCCATGGTAAACACCACACAGGCAATGGTCCCTGGAAAATCGATCAGGGAATTTTTCTGAAAACCGCCGATATGCATGGTTACGAGGCGACATTAAATGTTTTGCGCATGGCAAATTCCGTCTGCTTGCCATTGTTCCACTGGGACACCGGCCGCAGATATCCCACCACCCGGGAGTAGATTTCCGTTTCTGCATGGCAGGTATCGCAGGTCGCATGTTCTCCGGCAATATAGCCGTGGGCCGGACAGATGGAAAATGTGGGCGTCAGTGTGAAATAGGGCAGTTTGAAGGTGCTGGACACTTTGTTCACCAGCTGCTTGACCACGTGGGTGTCACTGACTTCCTCTCCCAGAAACAGGTGTTGGACGGTTCCGCCGGTGTATTTGGTCTGCAAAGAATCCTGGAGTTCCAGGGCCTCAAACAGATCATCCGTGTAATTGACCGGCAGATGGGTGGAGTTGGTATAGAATGGATCACTGCCCTTTTGATATTCGGCTTCATTGGCACAGATGATGTCTGAGAACCGCTTTTTGTCCAGACTGGCGAACCGGTAAGTGGTGCCTTCGGCCGGGGTGGCCTCCAGGTTGAAAATTTCATCGGTTTGGGCCTGAAGCGTTTCAATATTTTTGCGTAAATGATCCATGACCTTTACCGCAAATGCCTGGCCCTCCGGCGTGGCAATCCCCTGATTCAAGAAGTTGATGCACGCCTCGTTCATACCCAGAATGCCGATGGTGGAAAAATGGTTGCGCCAGTAAACCCCGGTGCTTTCCTTGATTTTTCGTAAATAGAATTTGGAATACGGGTACAGCTCGCCATGGGTGAATTTTTCCAGAATCTTGCGTTTGATGCTTAAAGAGTCGGCAGCCACCCGGGTCAAATGATCCAGGCGCTGAAAAAAATCGGTTTCATTCTCAGCCAGGTATCCGATCCGGGGCAGGTTCAGGGTAACCACGCCGATGGACCCGGTCAATGGATTGGCACCGAACAGACCCCCGCCCCGTTTGCGCAGTTCCCGGTTGTCCAGACGCAGGCGGCAGCACATGGACCGGGCATCTTCCGGAGACATGTCGGAGTTGACAAAGTTGGAAAAATAAGGAATCCCGTATTTGCCGGTCATCTTCCAGATATTTTCCAGGTTGGGATTGTTCCAGTCAAAGTCCCGGGTGATGTTGTAGGTGGGAATGGGAAAAGTAAAGACCCGGCCCTTGGCATCGCCTTCCATCATGACCGCGGCAAAGGCGGCATTGATCATGTCCATCTCTTTTTGATATCCGGCATAGGTGTCTTCCCGGTATTTGCCGCCGATGATGACCGGCGAATCCGCAAGCGTGGCCGGTACGTTCAGGTCCATGGTGATATTGGTGAACGGGGTTTGAAATCCTACCCTCGTGGGGATGTTGATGTTGAAGACAAATTCCTGAAGGGCCTGCTTGACTTCTTTGGGGCTGAGCTGATCCTCCCTGACAAACGGCGCCAGCAGGGTGTCGAAATTGGACATGGCCTGGGCCCCGGCCGCTTCTCCCTGAAGGGTGTAGAAAAAGTTGACGATCTGGCCTAAAGCGCTTCTGAAATGCTTGGGCGGTGAGGACTCCACTTTCCCGGCCACCCCCTTGAATCCTTCCAGAAGCAGATCCTGAAGGTCCCAGCCCACACAATACACAGACAGCAGGCTCAAGTCATGAATATGTATGTCTCCGCTGTAATGGGCATCCCGTACCGGCGGCGGATAGATCTTGTTGAGCCAGTATTCCGCAGTGATGTCTGAAGAGATGTAATTGTTCAGGCCCTGAAGAGAGTAGCTCATGTTGCTGTTTTCCTTGACCTTCCAGTCCATCTGGGAGATATAGGATTCCATGAGGTCCACGTTTTCCCGGATGGCAATCTTCCGGATCTGGTTGTGCTGTTCCCGGTAGATGATATAGGCCTTGGCCGTCTTGTAGAACGGAGAGTCCAGCAGGACCCGTTCCACGATGTCCTGGATCTCTTCCACTTCCGGTATCGGCCCCAGCTGCAGGTCCCGGGTCAGGGTCAAAACCCTGAGGGTCAGTCTTTTGGCTTCTCTGCCGTTGAATTCACCGGTTGCCAGACCGGCTTTTTCAATGGCACTGGTGATTTTTGAAGAGTCAAATGCCGTGACCCGCCCATCCCGTTTCTTAATTTGTTCAAACATGACCTACCTCTTGAAATCAGTTTCAAATTGACATATTGTTTCTTTGTGGTGACACAGGATATCCCGAGTGGATATATGTGTGATCGACATGACTCAAATTATCCAATATATTGTTGTGTGTCAAGAGGAAAAATACAATATATGGTATCCATAAACCCTGGAATAAAATAACCGCCGGAACCCATGCGTGCAGATCGTCTCCCGTTTTTCAGAAAACAGTACATACCCTGGTATGATACCACCGCTGCCTGCTGGATCTTGATGGGGTTTTTGTTTTTGATCGGTTTGTTTGCCTTGTCCGGGGTGAGCGTGGCCGGGTCAGAACCGGATCTGGTTGAACACATGTGGCTGCCGGGAATATTGGCCGGGCTGTCGTTTTTTCTGGTGATCAAAATCGGGTTCCGCTTGTGGCGGCGGAACAGAAATGAGTGATTTTGCCCGCTCTCAATGATCCATTAATGTGTCCAGCATGTGGTGAAGGATTTTTGCCGTCACACCCCATATCACCACATCCTGGAATGGATAGGTCAGGTCCATGATCGGCGGGGTTTGTCCAAGATACCCTTTTTCCCGGTGCAGGCCGGCCAGATGGGACACCGGAATCTGAAACACCCGTCTGATTTCCACCGGATCGAACCGGATGGGATCCTGCCGGTTCCAGATACCGGTAAAGGCGTGGATATCTTTGTGGTTAATGGTCTGAAAATGACCGATGGAGCCGATGACTTCCACGTTTTCCGGAACAATCCCCAACTCTTCCTCCATCTCCCGCAACGCGGTATCCAGAGGACTGTCATCGGTTTCATCCACATGACCGCCGGGAAAAGCCATTTGATTGCGCCATGGGTACCCTGCCATATCCGCTTTCTGGATGAACAGCAATTTCGGAAGGGCCTGGTCGAACAAAAACAGTGCCATGACCGCCGTGGGATCATATTTATTCAGATCCGGAGGGCAAGGATGTAGCGCCTTTTCCAAGCGGGCGATGATTTTGTGACGGCATGACATCGAATTCATGGGGGTGTGTTTCATGGGTCAATCAAACAAAAAGAAATGATCAGGGGATTGCTTTTTCAAACCCGGCCACCTCCACGGTGAAGTTTTCCAGATTCCGGGGGAGATCCGCAAACACCAGCATGAACGGAACAGTGTCTCCCGGCATGATCTTTTCGTTGATATCCGCAGTTCCTCCCGGAATTTTCAACTGTGCGGTCAGGTCTTCGATCCGGCCGGTTTTCAGGGTTGATTCAGGGATGATATTGCCGCAAAAGGCCATTTGGCTCATGGCGGCTTTTTTTTCTTTCTGGAACAAGGTGCCTTTCACCTGGATATGGCGGTAGGGGATCTGGGCCGGATTTTCGATTTTGCCGGTGATGATGAACAGTTCTCCGGCATTGTCATTGGTGATAAACCGGCCGGTCACGCTTTTCTGGTCCGGAACCGGGTCTGGAGATACCACGGCTTTTTGGGTTTTTTCAGGCAGATACTGATCAATGAACGGAATTTTGATGTCCGGAAGCAACGGAATCTTGTACCCGGTGAGGGTGGCGGCAATATAACCGCCCCCTGCCAGTAAAAAAAGGATGAGGAGCACCAGAACCGGACGTCCTATGGCCGCCTTTTTTCGGGCATGCGGGGTTTCAGCAGGCATGGGCTCATCTTCCCGGCCCGGCGGGCGGATCAAAGATGCCCGGGCCGGCCGCCGGGGCGGGGGGGGCTCATGAGGCGACGCGTCAGGGGCAGAGGTGTCTGCATCTTCCATGTCTGTTTCAGAGGAATCCGGATCGTCAGATTGATCCAGCTCAAACACCGGATCGAATTCAGGGTCTTTGTCTTCCAAATAGACCGTATCCTGTTCAAGATTTTCCTGGATTTCAGCCATATCTTCTGACGGATCCGGTTCGTCCGACAGTTTGAGTTCCTCTGGCAGGTCCAGGTTATCCTCTGGTGCTTCTGCGGTTTCTGCGTCTTCAAATTCGATGTCCGTTTCACCCGGATCAGTCGTTTCCAGTTCCAGTTTATCCGGCGCTACAACTTCCTGTAAAACGTCTTTGGGCAGATCGTCATCGATGTCAAAATCGGAATCATTAAATTCAAGAGCCGTGTCAAAATCGGTATCCTGAAATCCAAAGTCATCAAATTCCGGTTCCGGTTTGGCCGGGGGCGGGAATGCCGTGAATGTGTGCCGGCATCGGCTGCATCGTACCGTGGATCCGTCAGCATCGAGTAAGGATTCATCTAAGTTGAACCGTGTCGCACACTTCTCACAGGTGACAATCATGGGACATCCCCTAAAATTTCAGGTCATATATGTCAGGCTTGTTTCTGTATTTTTCATCATAATCCAGCCCATATCCGACAATGAATCCTTTTTCAAGCGGAAAACAGGCATATTTGACAGGAATTGTTTTTTTCCGGCGTTCATGTTTGTCGATCAGGGTGCAGACAGCCACAGACCTGGGATTGAGAAGATGGAGGAACTCCATGATCTTGGTCAGGGTGTTGCCGGTATCCACGATGTCTTCCACCAGCAGAATATGCCGGTTCCTGTATTCCAGGTCCGGCTGTTTGGTGAACACGATCTGTCCGGTGGAATGGGTGCCTTCATAGGAAGACGCACCAATGAAATCAATATCATGATCCATATCGATCTGTCTGGAAAGGTCTGCCATGAACATGAAGGCACCCTTTAAAATTCCCGTTAAAACCAGGTCTTTCCCCTGATAATCCCGGGCGATCTGTTTTCCGACTTCCCGGACCCGGCGTTGAATGGTCTGGCGCGGGATCAGCGGGATAAATTCAGGCATGGTGAATCACAATCCTGTGGCTTTGAGTTCCTGGATCAATTTCTTTTGTTTGTCAGACAGTTTTTTGGGCATGTCTATATTAATCACAACAAACAGATCTCCGCAACCATTTCCTTTCATATGGGGAATGCCGTGTCCGGGCAGACGCATCCGGGCTTTGTGGCTGGTTCCGGCCGGCAGCTTCAGATTCATGGCCTTTCCGGCCGGGGTCATGATCTGCAGTTTGTCACCCAGAAGGGCCTGGGACAGTTTGACCGATTGGGTCATCAAAACGTCGTTGCCGTCAATGCAGAACCCGTCGGCAGGAACCGGTCTGGACTTGATGTACAGATTTCCGGCCGGGCCGCCGTGGGGAGAGGGTTCTCCTTTGCCTGCCAGACGGATTTTTTTCCCCTGGGTCAAGCCTTTGGGGATACGGACCTCAACCGCATTGGTGGCGCCGCCCTGGCTGATGGTGATGGTTTTTTTGGTTCCGTGAATCAATTCTTCCAGGGTCAGCGGGATTTCATATTCAATGTCTTTTCCCGGTGTCCGGGGATGGGGTCGTTGCTGGCCGAATCCGCCTCCCATGTTTTGAAAGAACGGATTGCCGCCGGAGAAATTAGACCGCCCCCGGGGACCGGCCTGACCAAAAGAAGCGGAAAATCCGCCCCGGCCGCCGCCGAATCCGAATTCCTTGAGAATATCCCCCAAATCAAAGTTTCTGAAAATGTCTTCCTGGGAATATCGCTGCTGGAAGTCGGCGGAACCATAGGTGTCATACTGTTTCCGTTTTTCCGGATCGCTGAGCACGGCATAGGCCTCGCTGATTTTTTTGAACTTGTCCTCCAGGGTTTTATCCCCTTTGTTTTTGTCCGGATGGTACTTCATGGCAAGCTTGCGGTAGGCTTTTTTGATGTCCGCCGCACTTGCCGATTTATCAATGCCTAGAATATTGTAATAATCGTCGGCCATTTTTTCCTCACTGCTTGTTTTATATTCGGTTTGACTTTTTTATGGTAAATGATAAGTGTCAACCCGCACAAGTCAAGCGGATTTCTGAGCGTTAAGCGCGGCGATGGCAACCATCATCACCGAAATAGCCGCAGGGGTCATGCCGTCAATCCGGGAGGCCTGGCCCAGGGTTTCCGGCTGGATTTTCTTCAGTTTTTCCCGGATTTCATTGGACAGCCCGTGGACGCTGCCGTAATCGAACCGGGCCGGTATATGGATTCGTTCCAGATGCTTGAATTTTTTGATTTCATTGAGCTGCCGGGTGATATATCCCTCGTACTTGATTTCAATTTCCACCTGTCGGGCTACCCGGTCGGGAACCGGTTCAGGCGGCGGGGCCAGTACCAGCAGGTTCTGATAATCGATCTCCGCCCGTTTCAGGAGCTGTTCCAGTTTGACACCGGTGGAGACAGGCGGGCTGTTCAAGGCGGCAAGGAGCTGGTTCACAGCGGGTTCCGGTTTGACAACCGTCTGTCTCACCCGTTGAATTTCCCTGCGGGTCTGTTCCTGGATTTCCCGGCACAAACCCAGGCGGTCTGCATCGATCAGGCCGTATTCATAAGCGGTTTCAGCCAGGCGCAGATCCGCATTGTCTTCTCTGAGCATGAGTCGATATTCCGCTCTGGAAGTGAACATGCGGTAGGGTTCCGTGGTGCCCCGGGTCACCAGATCATCGATCATGACGCCCAGATATGCCTGGGACCGGTCCAGCACAAATGCGGGCCGCTTCTGAATCTTACAGGCCGCGTTGATACCGGCCCACAGTCCCTGCCCTCCGGCTTCTTCATATCCGGACGTGCCGTTGATCTGTCCGGCCAGAAAAAGCCCTTTGATGCGTTTGGTTTCCAAAGTCGGGAACAGTTCCAGCGGATTCACATAATCGTATTCAATGGCGTAGGCCGGTCTCATGATTCTGGCCTGTTCCAGGCCTTTCACGGATCGGACCACCTGGTACTGGATCTCGATGGGCAGGCTGTTGCCTAAACCGGAGGCATAAATTTCTTTGGTATGAATCCCTTCATACTCCAAAATGATATGATGGCTGTCCCGGTCCGGAAATTTGACGATTTTGTCTTCAAAAGACGGGCAGTACCGGGCGGACTGCCCTTTGATGTGTCCGCCGTAAAGGGCGGAGTGTTTCAGATTGTTCCGGACAATCTCATGGGTCCGGGCATTGGTATGTCCCATGAAGCTGGGCAGCATGGGGGTGGTGATGGCCGATGTTCTGAAGGAAAACGGAACGGGCGCACTGTCGGACATGTGGCGGCAAAAACTTGAGAAATCAATGCTGTCGGCATGGAGCCGGGGAGGCGTTCCGGTTTTCATGCGCCCCATGTCAAACCCGATATCCGACAGGTGGCGGCCCAGATCGATGGAAGAAAATTCTCCGGCCCGGCCGGCGTCAATCCGGGTGGCACCGATATGGACCGTGCCCCGCAAAAACGTACCCGTGGTAATGATCACGCAGGGGGCAAAATATTCATACCCGGTGGCATCCACAATGCCTTTGACCTGATGGTTCTCCATAATCAGTGCGTTGACCATGCCCTGTTTCAGATCCAGGTTCGGGCAGGTTTCCAGAACGGTTTTCATATGCCGGGAATACAGGGCTTTGTCGTTCTGGGTGCGGGTGGAATGAACCGCCGGACCTTTCCGGGTGTTCAACGTTCGAAACTGGATTGCGGAACGATCCGTAATCAGCGCCATGTGCCCGCCCAGAGCATCGATTTCCTTGACCAGCTGTCCTTTGGCCATGCCGCCGATGGACGGGCTGCACGGCATGGCGGCAATTTTGTCCATATCAATGGTCAGAAGCAGGGTGGTGCATCCCATGCGGGCCGCGGCCAAAGCTGCCTCACATCCGGCATGACCCGCACCCACCACCACCACATCATAGTGTGTGTCTACAGATAAATTCATAACCCTTTATAATATGAATTTTAGCATATAAAATCAATAATAAAATCATATTATGTCAGCTTGACAGACCCCGTCCGCTATCATATCTTAGTGACTTATTTTTATCGGGATAATAACAATGATGATCAATACCCACGAGCAGGAAAAAAAACAGTTCATGCGGCTGTTCCGGGAGCAGGGGCTGGATCGTTTCGATGAACGGTTCCAGGTGCTGGAAGCCTTTTTGCAGCTGGACCACCATGTGAGTCACGCAGATATTGTCACTCAACTGGAAAAAAACGGTGTCCGGTTGAATGATGAATTTGTGATTTCATCCATGGAACATCTGTGCCGGTTCGGATTTGCCACCAAAGTGGCGTTCGACCACGGAGAGACGCTTTACGAACACCGTCATCTGGGCATTCATCATGATCACATGATCTGCACCAAGTGCGGCACCATTCTGGAATTCAAAGATGAAGCCCTGGAAAAACAGCAGCAGAAAGTTGCCAAAGAATACGGGTTTCACATGCTCCAGCACCGCATGGAAATCTATGGCCTTTGCAGTGCCTGTATGGCCAAACGACAGAAACTGGTGCTGCTGCACAAAGCAAAACAGGGCGAAAAACTGAAAGTGAAACAGCTGGAAGCCGGCCGGCAGATGCAGCTTCGAATTTCATCCATGGGTTTGAAAATCGGAGATGAACTTGAAGTGGTATCCAATGGGTTCGGTGGTCAGGTGGTGATTGCCACCGGAGATACCCGGCTGGTTATCGGCAGCGGCATGGCCCAGAAAATCTGGGTCGAACCCATGGATATGACGCTGGATGCTTCAAAAGACGGCCATGCAGATCAAGCCTTTGATCCGGAATCCATCCGGGTGCTTTTGTGTGACATGAGAGCGGGACAGGAGGGAACCATTGTCCGGGTATCCGGAGAAAGTACGCTGCGGCGCCGTCTTCTGGAGATGGGGATCAACCGGGGAACCCGGGTGTATGTGGAAAAATATGCTCCGTTGAAAGATCCGGTCGAGCTGGTGGTCAAGGGATATCATATTTCCCTGCGGGTGGAGGAAGCCGCCCATATTCTGGTTGAAAATGTCACAACCCGGAAAGACGAAAAATGGAAAAAGAACTGACCATTGCCCTGGCGGGAAACCCCAATTGCGGGAAAACCACCATCTTCAACAACCTGACCGGTGCCAGACAAAAAGTGGGCAACTGGCCGGGGGTCACCATCGAGAAAAAAGAAGGTCTGCTCAAGTACCGG
Source organism: uncultured Desulfotignum sp. (assembly GCA_937951975.1). Classification (GTDB taxonomy): domain Bacteria; phylum Desulfobacterota; class Desulfobacteria; order Desulfobacterales; family Desulfobacteraceae; genus Desulfotignum. The sequence continues at coordinate 1,681 of CALGAJ010000123.1, read as the reverse complement.
CAGCATACGCTGCGGGTGGTGGATCTGCCGGGGACCTACAGTTTGACCCCGTTTTCCATGGAAGAGATCACCACCCGGGATTTTATCATCAATGAACACCCGGATATTGTGATCAATATCATTGATGCGTCCAACCTGGAACGCAGCCTGTTTCTGGCGCTTCAGGTCATGGAACTGGGACGGCCGGTGCTGTTTGTGCTCAATATGGCGGATATGGCCGAGGCCCGGGGCATGCGGATCAATGAGAAAAAACTGGCAGCCCTGCTGGATGTGCCGGTGGTGTTCACCGTGGGAAATAAAAACAAGGGGATGGACCGTCTCATTGATGCGGCCATTGAAGAATGCGCGGCCTTTGAAAACGGCAAGGAATCGCGCGTGATCCGGTACGGCAATGACACGGAATCGTGTATCGGTCAGCTGGAAGCCCTGATTCATGAGACCCAGGCCATGACAAAGGACTCTCTGGTCCGCTGGCATGCCATCAAGCTGCTGGAAGGCGATACCATTGAAAAGCAGCGGATACTGACACAGTTTCCTCAACAGGGCCCGCACCTGGTCGAGACGGCGGAAGAATGCCGGAAGCGGATTTTCGATCTGTTTCAGGATGATTTTGAAATGGTGATCACGGAAGACCGGTATGGGGTCATTGCCGGCATCCTCAGGGAGACGGTCACCAATACCGCTAAAAAAAGAATCGACATGTCCCGGAACATCGACCGGGTGTTGACGGACCGGTTTTTAGGGATTCCGGTGTTTATCTTTTTTATCTGGGTCATGTTTCAGACCACGTTTACCCTGGGGGCCTATCCCATGGCATGGATCGAATCCGGGGTCACCGGGTTGACCCTCTGGCTGGACCAGCTTTTGCCGGCATCGATGTTTAAATCCATGCTGGTGGACGGTGTGGTGGCCGGGATCGGGTCGGTCATTGTTTTTCTTCCCAATATTCTGCTGCTGTTTTTTTTCATCGCCCTGTTTGAAGATACGGGATATATGGCCCGGGCCGCATTTCTCATGGACCGGGTCATGCATACGGCCGGGCTGCATGGAAAATCCTTTATCCCCATGCTCATGGGGTTCGGCTGCAATGTGCCGGCCATCATGGCGGCAAGGACCCTGGAACACCAGAAAGACCGGATTCTCACCATTCTGATGACCCCTTTTATGTCCTGTTCCGCCCGGTTGCCCGTATATATTGTACTGGCCGGCAGTTTTTTTGCCCACCGGGCCGGTACCGTGATTTTTGCGCTGTACGCATCCGGAATCATCATTGCCATTGTGTCCGGGCGTATCCTGCGCACCCTGTTTTTCAAAGGTGCGGATGCGCCGTTTGTCATGGAACTGCCCCCCTACCGGATGCCCATGCTCAAAAGTCTGTTGATTCACATGTGGGATCGAAGCAAAATGTTTCTGAAAAAAATGGGCGGCGTGATTCTGGTGGGTTCCATCATCATCTGGGTTTTATCCAGTTTTCCTAAAGACATCACCTATTCTCAGGATTACGATGCGCTTCAGGTCCGGGTGCAGGCCCGGTACACCCAGCAGATAAAGGATGCGGATTCGGATCAGCAGGCGGTCCTGCATCAGAATCTGGCATCGGAACTTAAAAAAATCCATACAAAAAAAGAACAGGAACGGGTGTCCAAATCCTATATCGGACAGCTGGGTCATTTTCTGGAAC
>CALGAJ010000122.1 GCA_937951975.1 uncultured Desulfotignum sp. | reverse complement strand
AGCACCGGGATGCACACGGAACTGGGGAAAATCGCCACGCTCCTGCATGGTGTGGAAGATGAAAAGACGCCTTTGCAGCGCCGGCTGGCCAGGCTGGGCAAATCCCTGGCCATGGCGGCCGTGGTGTTGATTTTTGTGGTGGCCGGGTTGATGTACATGCAGGGTGCCGGCTGGAAGATAATGTTCATGACCGCCATCAGCATGGCCGTGGCCGCTGTTCCCGAAGGTCTGCCGGCCGTGGTCACCATTGCCCTGGCCCTGGGCGCCCAGCAGATGCTGAAACAAAATGCGCTGATCCGGCAGCTTGCCGCCGTTGAAACCCTGGGCTGCGTGACCGTGATCTGTTCGGATAAAACAGGGACATTGACCCAGAATAAAATGACCGTGACCGAAGTGGTGCTGCCGGAACGCCGGGTGGCTCTGGACCCGGCAGCGGCCGGACACACACAGGATATCGATCTTTCTTTGCTGCTTTTGACAGGCACGCTGTGCAACGATGCCGTGATAAACCAGGGCGACGGACAGGATGTTTTAGGGGACCCCACCGAAGGGGCCCTGGTACTTGCGGCCCGGCAGGCCGGACTGGTCCAGGCCGCGCTTAACACCGTGCTGCCCCGGGTGCGTGAATTTCCCTTTGACTCGGAACGCAAACGCATGTCCACGGTTCACGCCATGCCTGCGTCTTCCGGGAAGACCTCTTCCGATCCGATTTCCGTTTTAGCGGCACAGGACGGACATACCGGCCATATCCTGTTTGCCAAAGGCGCTGCCGACGGGTTGATCGATGTCTGCGGCCGTATCCTGATCAACGGGAATATCGAACCGCTGGACGACACCCGGAAACAGGCGGTTCTGGCGGAAAATACGGCCATGGCGGAAAACGGCATCCGGGTGCTGGGGCTGGCGTACCGGTTTGTTGAGGACAACGAACTGGACCGGCCGGAGCGTTATGAACAGGACCTCATCTATCTGGGTCTGGCCGGGATGATCGATCCGGTGCGCCCTGAAGCGGTGGAGGCGGTGCGGCTGTGCAAACAGGCGGGCATCCGGCCCGTGATGATCACCGGGGACCATCCGTTGACTGCGGTCGCCATTGCCCGGCAGCTGGGCCTTACGGACACAGACACATTCCTGACCGGCCGGGACCTGGAAAAGATGACCGATGACGAGCTGGCGGTTCGCATTCCGGAAATCCAGGTGTTTGCAAGGGTCTCGCCCAGTCATAAAATGATTATCATCGATGTGCTGCAAAAACATCACCAGATCGTTTCCATGACCGGTGACGGCGTCAACGATGCGCCGGCCCTGAAATCAGCCGATATCGGCGTGGCAATGGGGATCACCGGAACCGACGTCAGCAAGGAAGCATCCGACATGGTGCTTTTAGACGATAATTTTGCCACCATTGTGGCCGCCGTCAAAGAAGGGCGCCGGATCTATGACAATATCCGGAAATTCGTCAAATATATTCTCACGGGAAACACCGGTGAAATCGTTGTAATGCTGACCGGACCGCTGCTGGGCATGCCGCTGCCGTTGCTCCCGATTCAGATTTTATGGATCAACCTGGTCACCGACGGCATCCCTGCCATTGCGCTGGGATATGAAAAAGCCGAGCAGGAAATCATGGACCGCCCGCCCATTGATCCGAAAGAAGGGATCTTTGCCCGGGGCCTGGGATGGCAGATCATCTTGATGGGGGTGATCGTGGGCCTGATTTCAGTGGGCACCGGATACGGGTTCTGGAATGACGGCACCGGTTCACCGGCCTGGCAGACCATGGTGTTTACCATGCTGACGTTCTGCCAGATGGCCTATGCGCTGTGCGTTCAAAAACAGCATGAATCGTTTTTTTCCTTTTCCTGGTTCAGCAATCCCCTGCTGCTGGCGGCGGTGGGTGTCACATTGATCCTGCAGCTGGTCATCATTTATGTGCCTTTTTTCAACCTGATTTTCCGCACGGTTCCGCTGCGATGGGAAGAACTGGCCGTCTGTGCCGGCGGCGCCGCGGTCATCATCGCCATCACCGAGGTGAAAAAGATGTACCTGCGCAAAAAATCACCTTTTTAAAGACGGGACCCGGCATTAGAATTCAATTGAACAAGATATTTTTATTTGTTACACATACAAGCTTGAGTTGACTTACATTGCTGATAAACACATATGGTTGGAAAAGGATTGAAATGAAAATACTGGGAATACGGCGGGAAGATAAAAACAAGTGGGAGCGGCGGGTCCCGCTGATCCCGGAAGACCTGAAACAGTTGAAAGAAAAATTCGGCATCACGGCGGTGGTTCAGCCGTCCGAGCTCAGGATCTATCCGGATGATGCGTTCAGGCAGGCCGGTGCCACTGTGGCCGAGGATCTATCCAGCGCTGATACTGTCTTTGCTGTCAAGGAAATCCCCACTAAACTTCTGGAGAAAAACAAGACCTATGTCTATTTCTCCCACACCATCAAAGGACAGCCGTACAATATGGATATGCTGCGGCGGTTGATGGAACTGGGATGCAACCTCATCGATTATGAACGGATCGTGGACGAAAAAAACCAGCGCCTGATTTTTTTCGGGGCCCATGCCGGGTATGCCGGCGTGATCGAGACCTTGTTTGCCTATGCCCAAAAAATGAAAATCAAACACATCGCGTCTGAACTGGCACATATCAAACAGGCGTTTGCCTATGATGACCTGGATGATGCCAAAACCCGTATCCGGGAAATCGGGCAAACCATCTCAGAACAGGGCCTGCCGCCGGCGTTGTGTCCGTTGATTGTCGGATTTGCCGGGTATGGCAACGTTTCCAGGGGGGCCCAGGAGATTTTTGATCTGCTGCCGGTGAAAACCATTTCACCGGACCAGATACCGCATATCCGGCAGCAGGCAGATCCGGACACGCATCACCTGTACAAAGTCGTTTTCAGGGAACAGGATCTTGTGGCCCCGGTTTCCGGCCCGTTCGATCTGCAGGAATATTATGACCACCCGGAAAAATACCGCTCCGTGATGGAACAATTTCTCCCGGATCTGGACATCCTGGTCAACTGCATCTACTGGACTGAAAAATATCCGCGCCTGGTGACCAAATCGTTTTTAAAAGCGCAGCATGCCGCCGGATCTCCCTTCTGCCTGTCGGTCATCGGGGACATCTCCTGCGATATCGAAGGCTCCATCGAGATTACCCGTGCCGCCACAATGCCGGACCATGCCTGTTTTACCTATTTTCCGGGAACTGATGCCTTTGAAGACGGCATCAAAGAAAACGGCATCACCGTCATGGCCATTGACAACCTGCCGTGTGAATTTCCCAGAGAGGCGTCCATGTTTTTTTCCAATGTACTCAAGACATTTGCCGATGATATCGTCAGTGCCGATTTTTCCAGATCCTTTGAGGACCTGGCCCTGCCGTTCCCCATTAAAAAAGCCCTGATCCTGCACAACGGCACCTTGACCCAGGACTACACCTACATGAAAAAATATATTTAAGGAGACCCGTTCCAATGAAAAAAATTCTGATACTGGGTGCCGGGCTTGTCTGCAAACCCGGGGCCGTGTTTTTACTGGAAAACGGATTCAACGTCACAGTGGCATCCCGTACCGTGGAAAAGGCAAAACAGATCGTTAAGGGATTTGATAACGGAAAGGCCCTGCCGTTTCTGGCGGAAGACCAGCAGGCCCTGGATACGCTGGTGAAAGAAAATGACATCATTGTCAGTCTGCTGCCCTGGACCCATCACATCCTTGTGGCTAACACCTGTCTTCGCTACAACAAACCCATGGCCACCACCTCCTATGTCAGCGAGGATATGAAAAAAATGGACAAAGCGGTTAAGGAAAAAAACCTGCTGTTTCTCAACGAGATCGGTGTGGACCCCGGTATGGACCATATGTCCGCCATGAAAATCATCGATGCCGTCCATGACAGGGGTGGTAAAATCCGTCATTTTTACTCCATCTGCGGGGGGCTGCCCGCGCCTGAGGACAATGACAACCCGTTTGGCTACAAATTTTCCTGGAGTCCCAAAGGCGTCGTGCTGGCTTCGAAAAATGCCGCACGGTTCCTCGAAAACGGCAATGAAATCAATATCAGCGGCCAGGACTTGTTTTTGAATTACCGGATCGAAACCGTCGAGGGAATCGGTAAATTCGAAGTGTATCCCAACCGCGATTCACTCCCCTACAAAGACATTTACGGGCTCAAGGATGCACAGACCGTCATGAGGGGGACCTACCGCAATATCGGCTGGTGCGACACCCTTAAAAAAATAGTGGATTTAGGACTTGTTGATGACACCCCGGACCCGAAACTGCCGGAAATGTCCTACCGGCAGATGATGGCGGACATTGCCGGAACCGACAGGGACAGCGATGTCATGGGGGCGGTGGCAAAAAAGGTCGGGCTGGATAAAGACCATTTTGTGATCCAGAACCTGGAATGGCTGGGATTGTTTGACGATGCCCGGCTGCCGCACTTTGACAACCGTCTGGATATTCTCTCCGACACGTTTTTGAGAAAAATGTCTTACAAGCCGGGGGAAAAGGACATGCTTTTGATGCGCCACACCTTTGTCATTGAACATGCAGACGGTTCCATGTCCACCACCACATCCACCCTGATCGATTATGGAATTCCCCATGGGGATTCCTCCATGTCAAGGACCGTGAGCCTGCCTCTGGGGATCGGCATCAAACTGATGGCAGAAGGCCGGATCAACATGACCGGGGTGCAGATCCCCATTAAAAAGGAGATATACGAACCCGTGCTTGCCGGGCTGGCGGGACTGGGTATTAAAATGATCGAAAACACCACATCTCAGGAGTGACCATGAAAACAAGAATCACGGAGTTGTTCGGCATCCAGCACCCCATCATCCAGGGGGGGATGCACTATGTCGGGTTTGCCGAGCTGGCGGCGGCCGTGTCCGATGCCGGCGGTCTGGGCATCATTACGGGGCTGACCCAGAAAACGCCGAAGGACCTGGACAACGAAATCAAGCGGTGCAAAGACATGACGGACAAACCGGTCGGGGTGAACCTGACCTTTCTGCCCACCGTGACCTCGCCGGACTATCCCGGGTATATCAAGGCGATTATCGACAACGGAATAAAGATTGTTGAAACCGCGGGCCGGAACCCGGAGCCGTACCTGCCGTATTTAAAAGAAGCCGGTGTCAAGGTCATTCACAAATGCACATCGGTGCGGCACGCGGTCAAGGCGGAAAAAATCGGATGTGACGCGGTCTCGGTGGACGGGTTTGAATGCGGGGGCCATCCGGGCGAAGATGATATCCCCAACATGGTGCTGCTGCCCCGGGCAGCCGAGGAGCTGACCATTCCGTTTGTGGCGTCCGGGGGCATGGCGGATGCCAGAAGCCTGGTGGCGGCCCTGGCTTTGGGCGCCGACGGGATCAACATGGGCACACGGTTCATTGCCACCAAAGAAGCGCCCGTGCACGACAATGTCAAACAGGCGATCGTCCAGGCAAGTGAAACCGATACGCGTCTTGTCATGCGGCCGTTACGCAATACCGAGCGGGTCCTGAACAATGCCGCGGCCCAGAAACTGCTGGAAAAAGAGGCCTCACTGGGCAGCAGCCTGAAGTTTGAAGATATCATGGAAGAAGTGGCGGGCGTTTACCCCAGGATCATGCAGCAGGGGGACATGGAGTCCGGTGTGTGGTCCTGCGGCATGGTGGCCGGCCTGGTTCATGACATCCCCACATGCAAGGAACTGCTGGACCGGATCATGGCGGAAGCCAGACAGATCATTGAGAACCGGCTGACGGCCATGCTGTGATGTTCACAAAGGAACAAGCATGACCCTATTGTATTTTTTCCTGGTATTGCTGTTGGCTGCGGTTTTATTGTTGGCGGGAAAAGTGTTTCAGCTGAAAAAAGGAAAGCGCCGGGCGGAAGCAGAGATCGCAGGCACGCAGATCCATCAGATCCCTTCGCCGGGAGCCGTCAACCAGGTGACCATTCTTCCGCTGGTGGATTTTTATGCGGCAGACCCCTCTTTGAAAACCGAACCCGGGGTGTCTTATCTCATCAAGGCTGATGACACCACCATTCTGATGGATTGCGGATTCAACAAAGAAAAGGCCCATCCGTCTCCGTTGCTTCACAACATGGAAAAGCTGGGCATTTCCATGTCCGATATGGACATGCTTTTTTTCAGCCACCTGCACCTGGATCATGTGGGCGGCATGGCAGAACAGAAGACACACACCTTCAGTCTGTCCCGGGGGCCGGTGCCGCTGCCGGACATTCCCATTTATGCACCGGCCCCGGTCACCGGATCAAAATGGAACCCCAGTGCTGATGCCAGGGTGGTTTCTGATCCCATGGGATTGAAACCCGGCATTTTCAGTATCGGCACGATTCCCCGGTACCTGTTCCTGATGGGCCGCACCCTGGAGAATGCCCTGGCGGTTCATGTCAAAGGCAAGGGGATTGTCCTGATTGTCGGCTGCGGCCACCAGACCATCGAGCGGATCATCGATCGGACAAAGGCGCTGTTTGACGAACCCATCTACGGGATTGTGGGCGGGCTTCATTATCCGGTGAACGGGGGCCGGATCATGCTGGGCCCCGTCAATATCCAGCGCATTGTGGGATCTGACACCCCGCCGTGGCAGGGAATCCGGGAACCTGATGTGGAAAACGCCATTGCCGCCATCCAGCAGGTATCCCCCCGCATGGTGGCATTGTCTCCCCACGACACCTCGGACTGGGCCATTGACCGGTTCCGGCAGGCATTCGGCTCCGCGTATGTGGATGTCAAGGTGGGGCAGCGAATCGTGATCTGATTCCGGTTCAATGTCTGTCATTCATGACCAACCTTGATGATATCCTCTGAAACCAGGGTGGCTGGCGATCAAACAAAAAGCGCGGCGCCTCCGAATCTATGGAAACGCCGCGCTTTGCATCAGACAATCGCGTCAATGGAACAGGACGCGGTTCAGAGGTTTATTTGGCCAGATCGAACCGGTCCAGATTCATGACCTTGTCCCAGGCCGCCACAAAATCGGTCACAAACTTTTCTCCGGCATCTTTGCAGGCATAGACTTCGGCCAAAGCCCGGAGCTGGGAGTTGGCGCCAAAGATCAGGTCCACCCGGGTGGCGGTCCATTTCTTTTCTTTGGTTTTCCGGTCCCGGCCCTCAAACAGGTCTTCATCTTCCGACACCGCCGACCATTGAGTTCCCATATCCATCAGGTTCACGAAAAAGTCATGGGTCAGGGTTTCCGGTTTGTCCGTGAACACCCCGTGGGCAGACTGATCAAAGTTGGCGTTCAACACCCGCAGGCCGCCCACCAGCACAGTCATTTCCGGGGCCGTCAGCGTCAGAAGCTGAGCCCGGTCAATCATGAGTTCTTCCGCCTTGACCGTGAATTTTGCTTTAAGATAGTTGCGGAATGCATCCGCTTTGGGTTCCAGCACGGAAAAAGAATCCGCATCGGTCTGCGCATCCGTGGCATCGGTGCGTCCCGGGGCAAAGGGCACGGTGACATCATACCCGGCGTTCTTTGCGGCCTGTTCCACGGCAGCGCAGCCGCCCAGAACGATCAAATCCGCCAGAGACACTTTTTTGTTGCCGGTCTGGGCTTTGTTGAACGCCCCCTGGACTTCTTCCAGGGCCTTGAGCACTTTGGCCAGCTGGTCGGGCTGGTTGACTTCCCAGTCTTTCTGGGGGGCCAGACGGATGCGGGCCCCGTTGGCCCCGCCCCGGAAATCCGATCCCCGGAAAGTGGAAGCCGCGGACCAGGCCGTATAAACCAGCCGGGACACGGGCAGGCCGGTTGCCAGAATTTTGGCCTTGAGATCGGCAATGTCGGCCGCATCGATCAGGTCATGATCCACCTCAGGCATGGGATCCTGCCAGATCAGTTCCTCGGCCGGCACTTCCGGCCCCAGGTACCGGGATTTCGGTCCCATATCCCGGTGGGTCAGCTTGAACCAGCCCCTGGCAAAGGCATCGGCAAATTCTTCCGGGTTTTCCAGGTAGCGCCGGGCGATCTTTTCATACACCGGGTCAAACTTCAAAGACAGGTCCGCCGTGGTCATCATGGGCCGGTGTTTTTTGTTCGGGTCATGGGCGTCCACCACCATGTCCTCGTCATCCACATCCTTGGCCAGCCACTG
>CALGAJ010000121.1 GCA_937951975.1 uncultured Desulfotignum sp. | reverse complement strand
TTTGACAAAATCCCGGGCTTCCTGTTTCAGGTGTTTCTGTTCATCCGTCAAAAGATAATCAAACATATTCCGGTTTCCTTATTTTTTGTACTGACATCTGGCACCACGAAGGACACGATGCAAATCTCATTCTTCGTGCTCTTCGTGTCCTTCGTGGTATAAAAAATGAGTCATATTATTGTATGTCTGAGATTTGAGACTAACGGTTGTTTTTTCCGGAGTCAAGGATTACCGGTCCGAAAATCACGGGATTTGACTTTTGGCTGTTTTTGGTGCAAAAATCGGCTGTCTTGAGAATCCGGATACAAAAAAAGGAAAGCGTATGCAGGAACCCACAGGCCTGAACTGGAAAGAATTCGGCAGTGCATTGCTCAATGCCACACCCAACGGGGTGACCGTGTTTGACAATGCGCTCCAGGCGCTGATATCCAACCCGCCGGCCCGAAACAGTCTCGGGCTGTATCCCGGCGCTTTTTTGTCGGCCACGGTGCCGTCATTGACTGCGCCGGCCCGGAAAGTCCTGGCGGATCAAACCGTTGAAACCGGCCTGATCGTCGAAAAAAACGACACCCGGTATTCAGTGATGCTGGGGCCGGTCCATCATGGGGATGCGGCCATCGGCATTATTGCCGTTTTCGAAGACATGACTGCGTTGACCAATATCACCAACCGCATGAAAGGGTTTCAGCAGCTGTCCATCGAGCTGGATACCATTATCGACAGCTCCAATGACGGGTTGTGGATCTGTGACGGCAACGGGGTGGTGGTCAGAGTCAATCCGGCATCGGAAAAGATGATCGGGCTGAAGGCCGCCGATGTCGTGGGCAAGCACATGTCGGACCTGGTGAATAAAAAACTGGTGGACCGGTCCGTGACCCTGGAAGTGCTCAAAACCCGGAAAAAAGTGTCTCTGATTCAGAAAACCCGTATCGGCCGGGACCTTTTTCTGACCGGAACGCCGGTGTTTGACAAGAACGGGGACCTGTTCCGGGTGGTGGTCAATGAGCGGGATATCACGGAAATCAACCGGCTCCAGGAACAGCTGAAGGAAAACGAGGCCCTGACCGAGCAGTACCGGCGGGACATGCTGGAAAAACAGATTCAGGAAACAGAATCCCGGCAGATTATTGCCCGGACCGACAATTACCGCAAAATCATTCAAAAAGCCATCAAACTGGGGGAAGTGGATTCCACCGTGCTGATTTTAGGGGAATCCGGGACCGGCAAAGGCGTGGTGGCGGATTTGATCCATCGGTCCTCTTTTCGGTCGGATTATCCCATGATCAAGATCAACTGCGGGGCCATTCCCGAAGCCCTGGTGGAAAGCGAGCTGTTCGGATATGAAAAAGGCGCGTTCACCGGTGCCGGCCACAAAGGCAAGCCCGGCAAGTTTGAAGCCGCAGACAAGGGCATTGTTTTTCTGGACGAGATTGCCGAACTGCCTCTGGCATCCCAGGTGAAACTGCTCAAGTTCATCGAGGACGGGGTGATTTCCCGGGTGGGAAGTACCCGGAGCCGGGCCGTGGATGTGCGGATCATTGCCGCCACCAACCGGAATTTGAAACAGATGATCGAAAAAAAACAGTTCCGCAGCGATCTGTACTACCGGCTCAATGTGGTGCCTGTGACCATCCCGCCGCTGCGGGAACGCAAAGACTGTCTGGTGCCGCTGATCTCCCATTACCTTGAAACGTTCAGCACCCGGTACAAGAAACCGGAAATCAGCATTTCCCGCCAGGCCATGGACGCATTGACCGCATATCCCTATCCGGGCAATGTCCGGGAGCTGATCAATATCTGCGAACGTCTGGTGGTCATGGCCCATACCCGCCGGGTCCGGTTCGAGGATCTGCCCGGCAGCATCCGGAAATCCATGGCAGCCCAATCACCGGACGACCCGGTCTGGCATCCGGACCATACGTTGCCGCAAATGGTGGCGGATCTGGAAAAAAAAATGCTGACAGCAGCCCTGGAAAAAGGAAAAACCCAGGCCAATGCGGCAGAATTGCTGGGCATCAACCAGTCCACCATTGCCCGGAAAATGAAAAAATACGGCCTGGACCGATCCGGTGGGCAGATAAAAAAGTAAAAGGGCGTTTGGATGAAAGGCTCTCTGGTTGTTTAATGATTTTTGTCTTATGTGCCGGGTTACGGGACTGGAATCCCGTTTTCATCCCAGCCTCTTAACCGGTAGTAATCGTCAACCAGCTGAGTGAACGCTTCCTGGGTAATGCCGTTGCCGCCGGGCAGTTTTTCCGTGAAAAGCCGTTTGGGCAGGGAATCATCCGCCCGGGTCAGGCCTTCCTGTAAATTGAACCGGCGGGTGAGATCGGTGACCCGGGAGGCCATGGCCGCCAGTTCGTCTTTGGTCAGGTCCATGCCGGTGGCCATTTGTATCAGACCGGCCAGCTCCTCCCAGGGATAGAAATCCCGGTAGAACCGGCACAGGATCAGGGTGTCGAACAGGGTGCAGCGGTCCTCGAAATCAATGAACATCTCGGCTTTGCCGTCAATCTGATCCGGGTCGATCATCCCGGCCAGCTCGGGCTTGTAAAACGTGCTGCGCAGGTGGCAGGCCCCTCGGGGGGAGACCGCATAGGCCAGTCCCATGCCTTTCAGGGTCCGGGGGTCGTATCCGGCCGGTTCCATGCCTTTCACGTGAACCGCCAGGTCGGCCATGCCCATTTCCGGGGCCGCGGTTTTGATGCCTTCGGCCAGAAGACCGCCGATGCCTTCCCGGCGGGCGATTTTTTCCAGAAGATCGGCCACGGCATCGGCATCCCCGTAGGTCAACGATTCCTTGATCCTGCCCCGGGTGGATGCCTCAATGGCCAGGGCCGCCAGATTGCCGGCCGTGATGGTGTCGATGCCGATCCGGTCGCAGATGTCGTTGAGCCAGGTGATTTCCTCGATGCTCTCGATCATGCACAGCCCGCCGAACGCATAAATGGTTTCATATTCCGGGCCTTCCAGTTTCAGTCCGGCATGGCGGCCGTCCTGCACTTCCACCAGTTTGCCGCACCCCATGAAACAGGTTTTACAGGCCCGGGGCTTTACTTTCAGTTTGTCCGCCATGGCGGCGGCATTGATTTTTTCATAATGGTCACAGGTGCCCCGGGACCAGTACCGGGACGGAAACGCCCCGGCCTTGTTCAACCCGTCCACCATCACAGGAGTCCCCTGGCTCCGGTAGGTGCGGGTGGCCGGGTGCTGGTTCAGGTCTTTGGCCATGGTTCTGGCATACTGCTTCATGCCGTCGGGATCATGAAAGGTTTTCTGCTGATTTCCATGAAACACCATGGCTTTGATGTTTTTGGATCCCATGACCGCACCCATGCCGGTGCGGCCGGCAGACCGCCAGTAGTCGTTTTCAATCACGGCGAATTTAACCTGGTTTTCACCGGCCGGCCCGATGACCAGGGCCGCGGCATCTTTGACGCCGCAGGCATGTTTGACCGCATCTTCGGTAGATCGGAAGAGCGTCGTGTAGGGAAAGAGTGTAG
>CALGAJ010000120.1 GCA_937951975.1 uncultured Desulfotignum sp. | reverse complement strand
CCTGAAAAAATTTCAACTCCGGTTTCAGATTCCCGGTCCATCGATCCATTTTCACCGCATCCACATAGGCAGGGTTCTGCATCGTCAAAAGCTTCCGGATTTGCTGTTCAGTACCTGATTTCAAACCTTTTAAAATCACCTTGGTATCCAGTATAAGTTCCATTCTCTTGTCCTTGGTATTTGATTCTGCCCGGCCTGGTGGCTGCCGCCGCCAGCCGGGCCTTTCTATCAGGCTCAAATGATAGATGTTGTTCCCCCTGACAATGCTTCCATGAAAGCGCTTTCGCCATCTCGCCTCATCTGTTCTTCCATGGAGGCGAAGCACAACAACTCATTGATAGTGAACTCCAGCCAATCCAGTTTCTTTTCCAGATCTTCGAAACCGTTATGGTCTTTGCAATCCTGAGCAGCTTCAATCATTGTATTCAGTTTTTCGATTTTCATTTCTTCAAAAGTCATGATTCACCTCTTTTCCTCTGTCACATTTGCGTCACATTTGCGTCATGTTTGTCAGAACAGGCCGTCACGTTTGTCACACACACTTATATAAGTGTGACAAATGTGACATGACATGACATCAGCATGGAAAAACATAAATTCCATCCTGTTCAACATCGGGATTTTGGGACAAACCATCTTTAATCCGTCGCCATGCTTCCCGGTTCATTCCGGCATCCATGCAGGCGGTCCGCCAGTCATCCAATGTTACCCGGGCCTGATTCGGGTCATATCCCCCAGATTCAAGGTTTTTCTGCTGATCCAGATATATTTTTTTGAGAACTTCAACAGAAACGGTCTGCCACTTACCACGGCCCTTTTTGCCCTGACATGCCGGTGGCTGGTACTCAGTATCATCCAGAATGGCAGATGTTATCTGCCGGCCCTGGTCGTCGGTGAAAGGCAACTCAACCGTGTTCAATCTGAATGCCATGGGCTCCGGCGGTTCGTGGTCTTTCATCTTTGTGCATGTCACGCGGATGACGCCGGTTTCGTCTTTCTCAAGACGGTACTCGGTATCAAGGGCACCCTTCAAAGCCATGGAGCCTCGGCCCCTTGATTTGTCCGCATGGCCGGAATGGTGAACCAGGAGGATGCAGGAGCGGAATTTTTCCCGGATTTTATCCACACCGGCAATGAATCCGGTCATGTCCTTGGTGCTGTTCTCATCACCTGGGCCGAAATTCCGGTTGACGGTATCCAGAACAATCAATACCGGGCTTCCCACCTGATCTGCCACGGCCTGGATTGCCTCAATGACAAAATTCACCTGGTCAGCATCACACAATCCCGCAGGCATCATCGAAAGAAAAATTGGTGCCTGGTCCAGGTCGATCTGGTGACGTATCCCCCACGCAGTGAACCGTCGTTTTAAACCGTTCTGACCCTCTCCGGCGATATAGACAACCGGCCCCTGTCGGACATACCGCCCGTGAAAATCTTTTCCGGTGGCACCACAACACGCCTGATCAATCGCAAGAAATGTTTTCGCTCCCCCCGGATCACTAAAAAACAGATTCAAAGAATCCATTTCCATAAAACCGTCTGTCTGCCAGTCTGCCGGTTTCATTTGAATGTCAGACAGGCGTACCAGTTTAAAGTATGGGCTGGGCTCCTGATCTGTCCGATCCCCCACGGCGGTATTGATATGTTCCGTCACCTGGTCACGGGTCCACCCCTCGGCCAGGGCATCGGCCAGGTCCCATCCAGTAGGAACATTCTTTGGCGGAGATATGATCCTGGCTCCCGGGATTTTTGACTTGATGGTATTGGCGGCCCTGGTGCCGGGTTCGTCTTTGTCGGGCCAGATGAACACCTTACGGCCTTGAATCGGGGTCCAGTCAACTTTGTTTATAGAACCGGTACCGCCCATCCATGAAATGCAATCGTAATCTTTCCCCACCAGCTTGCGGGCGGCATTCGTTGCTTTTTCACCCTCAACGACCAATACCGGCTTGTCGCTGTTCTTCAAATTCTCGATGCCATAGATGGGTTTCTGTGGTCCGCTCGGCGGCCCTCCGGCCCTCCATTTGTCCCCAGATCTCTTGAAAAAGGGGATGATGTCTTTGTCATCACCCTTAATGTCATACCGGACAGTATAGCCGATGGTTTCCCAGGCATCGTTTCGGTACTCCCAATGAGCAGCGTAATACTTTGGTTTCTTCGCGCCTTTGGGCTCCCATATGGACATGATACCCGGCGGCCGGGTGGTTTCCCCGTTTACTTTTTGCGGCCATAGATTGAGTGATT
>CALGAJ010000119.1 GCA_937951975.1 uncultured Desulfotignum sp. | reverse complement strand
AACTCGGATATAAAAATGTGTACCGGTTTTCCGGCGGCATCTTTGCCTGGAAAGGCGCCGGATTTGAAACAGGAGAGATAAAATAGAACCGTTGATGCTGTTTTGACAGCGACAAGACCCCACCCGGTCCTGATCCGGGTGGGGTTTCTTATTTTTTAGGCAATCAAGCTGTTTCTCTCAGATTGTCCGAAATATAGTTCAATGCCATTCCGGTCTGGAAAAAGAATTTCATTCACGTTGACAAAGGACTTCATTCGGGCGTAATTGGTAGAAAATGTCTGGAGCGGACAGGTACAGGATGGCTGAACTGCCATAACGATTGAGGGAACAGAACATGACTGCCGGATACCGAAAAGCAGCACCGGTTCGACCTGTGCCTTTGGGTGTCAGGATCTTTCCATTTCTGTCCTGGATGAAAACGTTGAACCGCGGCACCCTCAAGGCGGATCTTCTGGCCGGGCTGACCGGGGCCTGATCGAGGCCCTGTCCATTGCCCGGTCAATCACGGTGCGGTCCAACCAGCATATCAACGGTAACCAGGAGTTCATCGGCCAGGGGCTGTCCAACATCGCGGGCAGTTTTTTCTCCGGCTATGCCAGCTCCGGTTCTTTTACGCGGTCCGGGGTGAACTTTGATGCCGGTGCCAGAACGCCCATGGCCAGCATCTTTTCAGCTCTGTTTCTGGCCGTGATTGTGGTAGTCATTGCGCCGCTGACCGCCTGGCTTCCCCTGTCGACCATGGGCGGAGTCATTCTGTTTGTGGCGTTCAAGCTCATTGATTTTCCTCACATAAAAGAGATCCTCAGGAGCAGCCGTTCCGAAACCCTGGTACTCCTGGCCACCTTTTTGGGTACCCTGTTTTTTGAAATCGAGTTTGCCATCTACACAGGAGTGCTTCTCTCCATGGCCATTTATCTGACACGGACATCCCATCCCCATGTGGACGGTATGGTGCCGGACCCCGATGATCCGGGCTGCCGGTTCAACCGGGATGTGGTCCGGTTTCTGCGCCATGGCGGGTTTTTAAAACAGATCGGTGAAAACCACCTGTTCGTGACTGAATATCAGGCCATTGCCCGAATTTTCAAAATTCTGGACAACTCCATCTGCCGCACCTGTACCGCCCGGATTTTCGAAGAATGCAGGGGTGTCCCCGGTCCGGGGCCGGATCAAGGAAAAGTGGCGTGACGATGACAGTGGCGGATGAACCGGTCAAAAAAGATCAGGGCGGTTCATCCGGCAATGGTATAAATATGGTTCCCGATAAAACTATTCTTCTGCGATTTTGAATTCAGACGGTTCAATGTGGATTTCCACATCGATTACTTCGGGACCGTTTTCAAGAATCTGTTCTTTAACCGCTTCCGCAACCTCATGACCGTCAAAAACCGTCATGTGACTATCGAGAACCACATGCAGATTTACCTGGAGATTACTGCCCATATATCTTGTTCGAATGCCATGGGCCTGAAGGACGGAAGGATGGCTCTCCGCAAGCGTTTTGATCTGCTTTAGAACTTCTTCCGAAGCGCCGATATCAACAAATTCCTTGATCCCGCCAAAAATTATTTTAACAGCGGCATGGAAAATCAATGCAGTAACAAAAATCGCCCCGATGTGATCCAGAAACGTCCACTCCGGAAAAATCATTGAAGCGCCAACGGCAATGAAAACAGGTATGGAACTAAAGGAATCCAGTCGATGATGCCAGGCATTGGCCACCATTGACATGCTTTTGATTTTTTTGCCGACCCTTGCTGTCCATTGATACAACACCTCTTTTACGATAATTGAAATCATCGCAGCCGCCAGTGCGGTCATTGATGGCGGATGGGCATGTTTTTCCTTTATCGTGACAATCGCTTCCCATCCAATGGCGGCCCCGGCACCGAAAAGAATGATACCGATAAACATTGTGATCAGTGTCTCAAGCCGCCTGTGTCCATATGGGTGACAGCTGTCCGGAGGCCTTGACCAATAGTAGGAACCTATGATAACGGCAAAATCCGTGACCGTGTCGGAAATACTGTGAATACCGTCAGCCAGGACTGCCTGGCTGTGACCCAACACACCGGCAGAAATTTTCAGCGCAGAAAGCGCAACATTGATACACAGACCGATCCATGTGACTTTGCGTATTTTTCTATCACGATCCATCGAAGGAGGAGTCGGTTCTGAAGCATTGCCTTTCTGAAAAGCCCCGGTCAATTCTCACTTCCCCGGAATGACAACATAGTCATCATCATAGTCGCCCTGATCCGCAGACGTGTGACAGGCGATACAATTTCCCAGAGAACCGATCGATGGTCTGGCCAGAACCGCCGGATCCAGTTCATGATGTTTTTCCAGGATATAGGGTATCTCACTCACCCTGACGGGTGTGGTACCTCTCAGGCTTTTCATGATTTTTCGAGACCGTTTGGCTGACACATGTTCCGCTGCATTGGCTGTCAGGTATTGAGCAATGGTGTTCCGGGTTTCTTCATCGAGCGGGATATTTTCACCAAAGTGGGACGGCAGTTCTTCAAGAATCTTTTTCCAGGAACCGGACGGCATCAGCCACGGCTGATACGCAAAATGGCAGGCCCCGCATTCCTGCTCATAGATGTCATTGTTCACAGATAATGACTGCCTTTTTTCATGGTTGTGATGTTTTCCATGGTTCTTATCGTGCTCATCATCGTCGGCAATCCCGGCACCGGCAAAAACAAGAGTAAACATAACTCCGGCAAGGATGCTGCATTTTAATCTATTCATAACCGTTTTCCTCTTTTCCTGATCATTTTATTGAAAAAATTCATTATAAAACCCAGCACATCAATGACTTTTTTCAGTATAATAAAAAGAATCTGACATGTCATACGAAAACTGCCCATCAGCAAGGACGAGAACCGCTTGAACCATTGTTCCCACTGGATACTTCCCTGGCGCTGCCATGATGTTTTCTGTTGCCCGATATCTGAAGACACCGTTTTCCGCGCATCCGGTTCTGCATGATGCGGCTGCTTTGAAGCTTGAATGGATTGTTTTTTTGCTGTCTTTTTATAGTACTTCTGCCAAAAGGGTATTTTTGCAGTTACCTGCGGTTCAACGCGATGCAAAAAATTATGGCGGCCCCAAGCAAAGGTTTTATCCC
>CALGAJ010000118.1 GCA_937951975.1 uncultured Desulfotignum sp. | reverse complement strand
TTGGCCCGTTCAATGCCGATGATTTCCACCAGGTCGTCGGTGTCATGAATGCCGGCCGTGTCTGTGACCACAAACGGGATCCCGTTCATGTTCATGGCTTCCTGGATGGGATCCCGGGTGGTGCCGGGAAGGGCCGTGACAATGGATTTTTCCCTGGACAGCAGCCGGTTCATGAGACTGGATTTTCCCACGTTGGGTTTACCGCAGATGGCCAGGCGAATCCCTTCTTTCAGAAAACAGGCCTCTTCATGCTGACGGATGAATTCCCGGCACCGGTCCATGACGGAATCGATGTCCGCCGTTCTCCGGGATGTGTCGGTTTCTCCGGGCGCATCATCCGGAAAATCAATGCTCACTTCCACCCGGGACAGCACCTGGATCAACTGGTTCCGCATTTCCTGAATCTGCTGTTTCAATACCCCTGTGTTCTGGGCCGCTGCAAATTTTAAAGCGGCCGTGGACCGGGCGTTGATGATGTCCGCCACAGCTTCCGCCTGGGTCAGATCGATGCGCTGATTTAAAAAAGCGCGCCGGGTGAACTCGCCGGGATCTGCCAGGCGGGCTCCGCCGGACAGCAGGCATTCCAGAATCTGTTTAAGCACCACGGTGCCGGAATGGGCCTGGATTTCCACCACGTCCTCGGCCGTATAAGACTTGGGGCCGAGCATGGGAATGAGCAATACCTCATCAATGACTTCCCCGTTGTCCAGAAAATATCCGTGATAGACTTGATGGGTTTTCAGATCTCCGGCAAACAGGGGACCGGTCCGGGTTCTGGAAAAAAACTGTGCCGCAATGGCAACGGCATCGGGACCGGACATCCGGATAACCCCGATGCCACCGCTGCCAAAAGGGGATGCGATTGCGGCAATGGTGTCATTCATGGATACCTATCTTTTGAATCTTTTTTTGCCGGCAAATGAGTTCTTTTTTTTGGGAAAAATCACCAGCCGCCGGTAATAGCCGTCTCCCATGCTCTGGGTGCGGACCCGGTTGTCATCTTTGAGCGTCAGATGAACAATTCTGCGGTCCTGGGCGCTCATCTGGTTGATGGTGGCGGGTTTGCCGGTTTTTTTTGCTTTTTCGGCCATTTTCAGGGCCAGATGCCGCAGGTTGGATTTCCGGGTTTCAATGTATCCCTCCACATCCACTTTGACCCGGACCCGGGCCTCGCTCTTCCGGTTGATGATTTTATCGGTAAGAAACTGCATGGCATCCAGGGTCTGCCCTTTCCGGCCGATCAGGATGCCGGCGTTGCCGCCGGTTATTTTCAACGTGAGATGATCCCGGTGGGCCTGGGCCTCCACGGTGGCATCATCCGTGATCAGATCCGCCATTTTCTGAAGGGTTTCCAGGCCCAGATCAATGGATTCCTGGGTGACCTCCACCACGGGCGGGGGTTCCGGTGATGCGGTTTCCTTTTCAGGGGCCGGTTCAATTGTCTGAGAAGCGGGTTCCGGTGCCGGAGAAGACGGTTCTTCTGAAGCGGGTGACGGATGATCGGTTGAACTTTTGGGTTTTGATTCAACCGGCCGGGGTTCCTCCTGGTTTTTCGGAACGGATGCCGGTTTGTTCCGGGCCGGCGGGGGGGTATGTTTCACCGGAGATTCACTGCCGGCGGCACTTGGTTTTTCTTTGGAAGGCGAAGGACTGACCCGGGTCTCCTGGCCAAAGGCTTCATCCACCATGGAACGGATGCCTTCCCGTTCTTTTTCAGCGGATTCCGCATTGTTCTGAGGGAGAAACACTTTGATTACAGCATCTTTTCGTCCCACAATTCCGAATATACCGGATGCACCCGTGGAAATGACATCATATTTAAGCTCTTTTCTGGAAATGGAAAGGGTGTCGCAGGCGGTTTTGACGGCGGTATCGACGTCTTTCCCGCTGAATTCCCGAGTTTTTTTCATGAATGACCTCCTGCTATTTGGAAAATTTCTTTTGGGTGTAATACTGCTGACCCATGGAGATGATGTTGTTCACCAGCATGTACAGGACCAGTCCGGATGGAAAATTGATAAACAGCACGGTCATGAAAACAGGCATGAGCATCATCATCTTTGCCTGCATGGGATCGCCGGCCGTGGGTGTCATTTTCTGCTGGAGCAGAAAGGAAGCTCCCATGATCAACGTAAGGACGGGAATGCCGTACGGCGCTTCCATCAGCGGAATGGCAAAATCAAAATGAAACAGCCGGTCCGGCCCGGACAGGTCCTGGATCCATCCCACAAACGGGGCATGACGCAGTTCAATGGCCTGGTACAGCATCCGGTACAGCGCAAAGAAAATCGGCATCTGAACCAGCAGGGGCAGGCATCCCGAAGCCGGATTGACTTTGTATGTCTTATACAGCGCCATCACTTCCTGGTTCATCCGCTGTTTGTCGTCTTTGTATTTTTCCCGGATTTTCATCATCAAAGGCTGTACTTTTTTCATCTCATTCATGGATTTGTAGCTTTTGGTGCCCAAAGGCCAGAAAATGAGTTTGATCAGTACGGTCAACAGGATGATGGCCACCCCGTAGTTGGGAATGATGTCATGAATGAAATTCATGGTGATGAGCAGCGGTTTGGCAAGAATATCGAAAAAACCGAAATTAATCGCTTTTTTCAGTGTGTTGTCGTATTCACTCAGGACTTTGTAGCTTTTGGGTCCCAAATAGTAGGTGAACGGGAATTCCCCCTGCCGGCCCGGATCGATGCGGTCCATCTGCCAGGCCAGCCGGCTCTGGGCCAGATCATTGTCATAAAACAGCTTGAGATGGCCCTCCCCTTCCGCCCGGGGCAGGACGGCGGTCAGAAAATACCGGTCCGTATATCCGGTCCAGTGGATATCGCCGTTGAATGTGTCCTGTTCTTCAATATCCTTGGGTTTGATGGTCAGAAATTCATTGTTGATGAAAGCCACCGGGCCTTCGAAAGCGAACCGGGACCGTTTTTTGGTTTCATCATCAAAAATGCCGGGGGTGGTGATCTCCAGAAGATCGGTCACGGGCATATCCGACCCGTTCTGAATTACGACATCACAGTCGATCAGATAGGAGTCTGCCTGAAATGTATAGATTTTTTGAACACGGATGCCGCTGGGGCTGGTCCATGAAAATGTCAGGGTCCGGCTTCCCTGGGTCAGGTTCAGGGCCGTCGTATCCGTGTCAGCAGTGAAAACCGCATTTTCAAGCCCCTCGATGATGCCGCTCCGGGTGCCCGTGATCAGGGTTCCGCGGGGCAGCCGGGGGTCGACCATCTGCTTCTGATCGGAGGATGAGCCATTACTGGCTTTGTACTTTTTAAGCAACTGGCTGGTGACTGCAGCCAGACGCTCGGATATGACCATGTCATACAAAGGGGTTGACACGGTGATGGTTCTGAAATCCGTCGCCTCGGTCTGGCTGGAAAAAGCCGAGGGTTGCCGCTCCACAGGGGCATAGTCGGTCACGGTGGAACGGGAGTCATCGGATGACGGGTCCGTTGACGGGACGGATTCCCGGGATTCCCGGGTCGTCTGGGGAAGATTGGGGTCAGGCGGGGTGACAAAAAAGAACTGATAGCCCACCAGGACCACCACAGAAAGTAACACCGCTAACAACAATCGTTTTTGTTCATCCATTTTCTCTCCTCAGTTTGAAAGTATTTTTCAAACAAATGTCTACAAGGACGAGGAAGCAGTCGGGCATATGGATCAATTACGGAACCGGATCAAATCCCCCTGCATGAAATGGATGACAACGCAATATCCGTTTTACCGCCAGCCAGCTTCCTTTAAGGAAACCGTATTTTTGAACCGCTTCAGCCGCATAGGCGGAACAGGTCGGATAAAATCGGCAGTTTGATCCTGTCAGCGGTGATATAAAAAATTGATAAAATTTAATCAATATTAACAATAGCTGCTTACTCATTGATTCTGGCCAGTGCTATTTTTGTAAAAAGTTTATCAAGGTTCTCAGTTATCTGCCTGTTGGATAGCGAAGTCAGACCCTTTCTTGCAATGATATTGATATCCCTGGTTCCCGGGATCGAATGTTTCCTGTGTCTGAAATATTCTCTGATAAGTCGTTTGATCCTGTTACGCGCGACTGCATTCCCCACTTTTTTTGATACGGTAATACCGATTCGGTTGTGCTGGTTGGACCGGTCACAGACAATGGCTAAAAAATAATCCGAGTATATCGGTTTCCCTTGTTTCGAAAGCGTCACAAATTCGGCCCGTTTTCTGAGCCGGAACTCTTTGGGTAACGAAAAAACCTTCAATCCGTCACGTTTTACAATGCCAGTCTTTTTCTGCCTTTGGCCCGTCTGGCCCGGATCACGCGTTTCCCGCCCGGGGTGGACATTCTTTTGAGAAATCCATGCTTTCTGGTTCTTTTCCGGTTGCTTGGCTGAAATGTACGTTTCATAAAATTTACATCCTTAACTGAATTTGATTATCACCTGGAGTTTTTCTACTAATCATCATAAACACAATATAATATTTTTTTTAGGTCAAAAAGTCAACTATGGAATCATCATTTCACCAGGGATTCAAAAATATGATATTCTTCCATATGGTAATGGGGTTCCGGGTAAATGGCAATGGGCTTGGAAAACTGGGTTTCCAGGGAAGCGATCAGGTGCTTCTCCTGTCCATGGAGCAGCTGGGCAATATCCGGATGGACCTTGACCGTGAAACGGTTGCCCATGATATCGCCTGCTTCGGACACCAGATCCCGGTAGATTTTATGGCAGATGGATTTCTTGGACAGCAGATGCCCCGTGCCGTTGCAGTAGAAACAGGGCTCGCACAGGGTCCGGGTCAGATTGCGCCGGGTTCTTTTGCGGGTCATCTGCACCAGGCCCAGCTCGGTCAAAGGCAGGATGTTGGTCTGGCTTTTGTCTTTTTTCATGGCCTCGTTGAGGAGCGTCATCACTTTTTCTTTATGGGACTCTTTTTTCATGTCAATGAAATCGATGATGATGATCCCGCCGATGTTGCGCAGCCGGATCTGATAGGCGATCTCCTTGACCGCTTCCAGATTGGTTTTTAAAATGGTTTCATCAAAATTGTGTTTGCCCACGTACCGGCCTGTGTTGACATCGATGGCCACCAGGGCTTCGGTCTGCTCAATGACAATATATCCGCCGGATTTGAGCCACACTTTTTTTTTCAGGGCCCGGGCCACGTCCCCTTCAATGTTGTAGGCGTCAAAGATCGGTTCCCGGCCCTGGTAAAGCACCACGCTCAGGTTCACATCCGGCAGCAGCTTTCTGAGAAACTGCTGGACCCGTTCATACTCCACCGGAGAGTCGATGATCAGCTTGTCCGCTTCGTTGGCCAGCAGATCCCGAACCGCTCGGAACGTGACGGTCAGGTCTTTGTAAACCAGGGAAGGGGCCGAGGTGATTTGGTTTTTGTTCTGAATTTCTTCCCAGGTTTTGGTGAGAAATTCCATTTCTTTCTGGATGGTGTCCGCATTCACGCCCAGCGACTGGGTTCGCAGGATATACCCGAAATTGTTTTTCCGTATGGAGAGCAGAAGCTCCCGCAGCCGGGTTCTTTCCGCTTCGTTTTCAATGCGTTTGGAAATACCGATATGGTCCACCGTGGGCATGAGTACCATATACCGGCCGGCCAGAGAGATATGAGTGGTGACCCGGGGGCCTTTGGAGCCGATGGCGGACTTGGACACCTGAACCAGGATCTCCTGACCTTCAAAAAGCAGGTCTTCGATGATATTATCCGAACTGGGGGCGGGTTTCCAGGTCTGCTTGTCCATGGACAGCCCGTCGTCATCCTCTGCATCGGTTTCCGTCTCCATATCCTGGTCCTGCTCGAATTTGGTGAACATTCTGTGGCTTTCCGTATCCAGCACGTCGTCCACATAAATAAAGGCGGCCTGTTCAAAACCGATATCCACAAACGCGGCCTGCATGCCGGGGAGCACCCGCTGGACCCGGCCTTTGTAGATATTTCCGGCAATGCTGGTCTCGTCTTCTCTTTCAATGAACACTTCCACAATGGTGCCGTTTTCCAAAAGCGCCACCCGGGTTTCATGGGGGGCACAGTTCACGACCAGTTCTTTAAGCATGCATTATCCTTGTCTGAGTTTTTTGATCCGTGTGCGGCCGATGACCGGGTCTGAAACACCAAAGCATTGTTTTAAAACAGCGGCCGGCCGCAAATGTCTGCCGTCAAAGGGCCGCAGGGTCATCTCAAGCGTATCAGGTCCCTGCCAGGCGATGTCTGCCACGGCCTGCCGCAAGTCGGTTTTTCGGATCTTGCCTTTTTTGGTGAGGTCTTCAACCATGAATGTGTCTTGTGCCAGAAACCCGTCTACAGTGCTTTTTTCCAGGGCATCGGCCGGCAATTTCACCTGATAGACGCTGATACCGGGCGGATCGGGCTGTTTTTTGCCGGCAAGGTGACAGTCGATGACCGCGAGGCCGGCCGGCATCTGCTGGTTCAATTTTTTCTGAATGGTCATGGCGGACAGGGACTGGTCCAGATAAAGGGTGAAAAATTCTTCTTCACTTTCCATGCCCACGGGCAGTGCATTGTCAAACGCCAGCCGCATGGCCGGATTAAAGCCTTTGGAATATTTGACGGTCAGTCCGGCTCTTTTCACGGCCCGCTGGACAATGGTCGCCAGTTCCAGGTGCCCGAAAAACCGGGCGTCCCCCAGTTTTGAAAACCGGATCCGGTACCGGACAAACGCGCTGTCCGGTAAAGAGGACGGGGCCGCTGTCTCAGTGCTGGATACGGACAAGGTGGCTGCCGTTTGATGGAGGATCGGCCGGATCTGCTTGAAATCACAGACCCCGCATCCGGTGCAGTCGTGATCCCGGCAGTCCGGGGTGGTGGCCTGGTTGACCGCGTTTTTCCATTCTTTTTCCAGAAACCGTTTTGATATGCCTGTATCAATGTGATCCCAGGGCAGGGGTTCTGTGAGTGTTCTGGGCCGGGAGGTGTAAAAATCCGGGTCGATTCCGGTCTGGTCAAAGGCGTTCTGCCATTTGTCAAAATCAAAATGATCGTTCCATCCGTCCAGGCGGCATCCATTTTCAAACGCAGCAATCAGCAGGCCGGACAACCGCCGGTCCCCTCTGGAAAACACCCCTTCCACCAGACTCATCAACGGGTCCTGCCATTTAAGATTGGTTTTGGGATGGGTCATGTTTTTTTTCAGATATCCCAGCCGTTCCCGGGTGGCATCCAGCGTGAGCTGGGGGTGCCGCTGGAACGGGGTGTGGGGTTTGGGAATAAAGGGGGTGACATTGACATTGATCGCCTGTTTTCCTTTGGCACAGGTGGCTGCCAAATGCCGGGACAGGTCACAGATACCCTGGATGTCGCCAGGTTCCTCAAAAGGCAGTCCCATCATGAAATACAGCTTGATATGTTTCCATCCCAGCTCCAACGCGTTTTTCACCGCGTCGGTGATGTTTTCTTCGGTGAGATTTTTGTTGATAATATCCCTGAGCCGCTGGGTACCGGCTTCCGGGGCAATGGTGAACCCGGTTTTGCGTACAGTTTTGATCAGGTTCATCAGTTCCGGGGTGAGGCGTTCCGCCCGGATGGAGGGCAAAGAGATGGCATTGCACTGGTTGTGGCTGATGGCCATCAGCCGGGTCATGAGTTCGGTCAGAGAGGAATAATCCCCCGTGCTCAAAGACAACAGCGAGATATCGGAATATCCCGTGGCGGCTAAAGACGCGTGGGTGATCTCCACCAGATCGTTTAAAGACCGTTCCCGGACCGGGCGGTAGATCATACCGGCCTGACAGAACCGGCATCCTCTGGTACAGCCCCGGGCAATCTCCAGGCGCAGCCGGTCATGCACGGGTTTGCCGAACGGAACAATAGGGGCCGCGGGAAAGTTGTCTGTGGTCAGTTCCGGCAGAAACGCCCGTTTGACAACCGTGTAATCATCATAAACCGCGGAAACCGTCTGGCAGCCGTTTTCATCAAAGGATGCACTGAAAAACCGCGGCACATACACCCCGGGAACGGCAGACAGTGCTTTGAGCAGGGTGGTTTTTTTGCCGTCCCCCTGTTTTTTGAACCGGATCATGATCCTGGAGATTTCCAGGACCGCTTCTTCCCCGTCTCCAATCACAAACGCATCGAAAAAATCCGCCAGGGGTTCCGGGTTGAACGCACAGGGACCGCCGCCGATGACCAGCGGAAACGCATCCTCTCTTTCCCGGGCCGCAAACGGGATGCCGGATAGAGAAAACAGGGTCAGGATGTTGGTGAAATTGAGCTCATACAGCAGGCTGACACCGATGATATCGAATTTAGACAATGGGGTTCGGGTTTCCATGGACAGACAGGGGATCTGCTTGTGCTTCATCAGCGCTTCCATGTCCGGTGCCGGTGCAAAAAACCGTTCGGCGGCAATATCGGGTTCCCGGTTTAAAATGGAGTACAGAATCTGAAGTCCGAAATGGGAGGTGCCGATTTCATACAGATCCGGAAACACCAGGGCAAACGTGAGATCCACCTGACGATGGTCTTTTTTGATCGAGTTGATTTCATTGCCGGCATACCGGGTCGGTGTCTGTACTAAGCCAAGGATGTCTTGATAATTTTGTTTATGCATGATACTGGAATTAAAACCAATCGGCTTACTTTATTTAAGATAAATAATTCAAATTTTTTAATATATTATTTTTTCCAGGATAAGGCAATGAAAAGAATAAAAATCAACCGGTTGACCGAATATGACACCTCTTTGGGACAGGTACTCATCAAGGGGTGGGTGAGAACCCGCCGGGATGCCAAGGGGTTTTCCTTCATGGAAATTAATGACGGGTCCTGTCTTGACAATATTCAGGTGGTGGCGGACAGTCAATTGAGCAATTACACCGATATTCAGGGGATCACCACCGGGTCGGCCGTGGCCGTGACAGGGGCGCTGGTGCCGTCTCCGGGCAAGGGCCAGAAATGGGAAATCCAGGCGGCCGTAGTCGAGATCATCAGCCTGGCGCCGGAAACCTATCCATTGCAGAAAAAACGGCACACCGATGAATTTTTGCGCACCATCGCCCATCTGCGGCCCAGAACCAACAAATACGGGGCCGCATTCCGGATCCGGTCTGAAATGGTCCAGGCAATTCACCGTTTTTACCGGGAAAAAGGGTTTTACTATCTGACCTCGCCTGTGATCACGGGATCGGACTGTGAAGGGGCCGGCGAGATGTTCCGGGTCACCAGCCTGGACCCGGCCCAGGTGGCAAAACAGGGGAAACTGGATTTTTCAAAGGATTTTTTCGGACAAGTGGCCAACCTGACCGTGTCCGGGCAGCTGTCTGCGGAAATGTTTGCCCTGGCTTTGGGGGATGTGTATACGTTCGGGCCCACGTTCCGGGCGGAAAACTCCAATACCAGCCGGCATGTGGCCGAGTTCTGGATGCTGGAACCGGAAATGGCGTTCTGTGACCTGTCCGGAAACATGGATCATGGGGAGGAGCTGGTGAAATTTCTGGTGACCCATGCCCTGGATGCCTGCGGCCGGGATCTGGACCTGTTTTTCAAATTTGTGGACAAAGATCTGCCGAAACGTCTGGAAATTCTTGCCAGCAAGACCTTTGAGCGCATGTCCTACACCGAGGCCATCAAGATTCTTGAAAAATCCGGTAAGAAATTTGAATATCCGGTTGAATTCGGGATCGATCTCCAGTCCGAGCATGAGCGGTTTCTGGCGGAAGAATACGTCAAAAAACCGGTGTTCCTGTATGACTATCCCAAAACCATCAAGCCGTTTTATATGCGGATCAACGATGACAACACCACAGTAGCGGCCGTGGATCTGCTGGTTCCCGGCATCGGGGAGCTCATCGGCGGCAGCCAGAGAGAAGAACGCCTGGATGTCCTGGAGTCCCGCATGGAAGAGATGGGTATGGACAAGGAACCCTATTGGTGGTACCTGGATTCCAGACGGTATGGATCCGTGCCCCACGCCGGGTTCGGCCTGGGGTTCGAGCGGTTTCTGATGATGATCACAGGCATTAAAAATATCCGGGATGTCATTCCTTTTCCCAGAACTCCGGGCAGCATCGACTTTTAAACAGGCAGAACAACCCATGATAACTTTACTGGATTACGGCGCCGGCAATGTGCGCAGTGTGAGAAATGCCGTGGAAAAACTGGGGGGCACCCTGACCACGGTGACATCCCCGGAAGATATCTTATCTGCGGAAAAGATTATTTTTCCCGGGGTGGGCAATTATGAAAATATGATCCAGGTGCTCAACGACAAGGGATATATGGCACCTTTGCGGGAATACCTGGCATCCAACCGGCCGTTTTTCGGCATCTGTCTGGGCATGCAGGCATTGTTCCAGGGCAGTGAAGAAGATCTGTCCAACAATGAATCCATCGGTTTTTTCACAGGCCGGGTGGAGCGGTTCAAAACTCGACTGTCCGTGCCCCACATGGGGTGGAACGGGATTCATCTCAAGCAGGATTCCCCGCTGATGGCCGGGATCGGGCTGGATGCCCGGTTTTATTTTGTGCACTCCTTTCACCTGGTGCCCCATGATCCGTCCGTGGTCCTGACCACCACCACCTATGACTATGAATTTGCCAGTGCCATCCAGCAGGGCAATATCATCGGGACCCAGTTTCACCCCGAAAAAAGCGGAAAACACGGGATGCAGCTCCTGGAAAATTTTATCCGGCTGACGGATTTCACGCCGGCCGGCCGGGTGGATATTTTGGGCAAAGGCCTGGCAAAACGGATCATTGCCTGTCTCGATGTCCGGTCCAATGACCAGGGGGACCTGGTGGTGACCAAAGGAGACCAGTATGATGTCAGGGAAAAACCCGGATCTGCGGATAAGGGAAGTGTCCGGAATTTAGGCAAACCCGTGGATCTGGCAAGGCGGTATTATGAGGAAGGGGCGGATGAGATCACGTTTTTGAACATCACCGGATTCCGGGATTTTCCCCTGGCGGACCTGCCCATGATCCGGGTGCTGGAACAGACCTCGAAAAACGTGTTCGTGCCGTTGACCATCGGCGGGGGGATCAAGGATTATACCGATGCCGAGGGTCGGCATTACACCGCCCTGGAAGTGGCGGACCGGTATTTCAGATCCGGGGCCGACAAGATCTCCATCGGCAGTGATGCCGTGCACATTGCCAAAGCCTTTGTGGAGACCGGCAAAAAAACCGGAAAAAGCGCCATCGAGCAGATTTCCCGGGTGTATGGGGCCCAGGCCGTGGTGATCTCCATCGATCCTAAGCGGGTATATGTGAGCGCACCGGAAGAAGCAGCCGGACATCATGTGATTGAAACCGGCATCCCCGGTCCTGACGGGGAACGGTTCTGCTGGTACCAGTGCACGGTCCGGGGGGGGAGAACGGCCGTGGACCTGGATGCCGTGACCCTGGCAAAAGCCTGTGAAACCCTGGGGGCCGGCGAGATTCTGCTCAACTGCATTGACCGGGACGGCACCAAATCAGGGTTTGATCTGGAATTGATCCAGGCCGTGAAACAGGCCGTGACCATTCCGGTGATCGCTTCTTCCGGGGCCGGCAGCCCGGCGCATTTTTCTCAAGTGTTCACAGAAACCGGAGCGGATGCGGCCCTGGCCGCCGGGATTTTTCACCGGAAAGAAGTGCCCATTTTTCAGGTCAAAGACCATCTGGCAGGGCATGGGATTCCGGTGCGCCGGCCATAAATATCCTGAAACCCCGAGGGTGTCGGGTTATTTTTTTAATTCAAAGGTGATCGGAATTTTCACCCACATGCCCGCGGGAACCCCGTTGGATGTTCCCGGTTCAAACCGCCAGTCAGCCACGGCTTTTTCAGCGGCGCGATCCAGGCTGTCATATCCGCTGGATTCAAAAATGCGGATTTCCCCCGCCTCCCCGGTCCTGTTGACAAACACCATGAGCATGACCGTGCCGGTATGCCCCCGGCGCCGGGCGATTCCGGGATACCTGGGCCGGGGGTTGACCTTGTAAAGCGGCACCGCTTCTTTCCGGAGTTCCGGTGCGTTTGATTGTTCCGAAACCGGTGCGGCTGTCTTTGGAAAAGGTTCTGCCGCATCCATGATATTGGAAAGATTCTGATCCGGCATTTTCTGTGCGGTTTGACCGGTGTTTTCCACCGGTGACACATCGGGTTCCGGTTCCTGAGTTACGGGTGGGGTCACCTCCGGCTCAGGTGCCGGAACTTTTGGTTTCGGAGGAGTCAGTGTCAGATCCTCTTTTTTGGGCAACAGGTCTTTTCGGGGTGTGATTTCAGTTGGCGCCGGCTCTTTGGGAGAATCCGGCAGCGGCAGTTTTTTTTCAGGTCGGGGTATGGGCGGTGTTTCAGGTTCCGGCGCCGGAGCTGTTTTTTTTTCAGGGGCCGGCAGAACATGGGTGATCTGGATGGCAATCCCGGGGTCTTTTTGAGAAACCGGGGCATTGGGTGCGGAGAAAAACGGAAAAAAAACAAGCACGGCCCCATGAATCAACACCGCCGCCAGTGCTGAAATAAAGATCCGCAACATCTATTTTTTCAGTTTCGCCTGAAGGGATATGTCATGAATCCCGGCCAGGGTGATCTGGTCTAACACCGTGAACAGGGTCTGGTATGACACGGATTCTTCGGCAAAAAGAAGCACCCCCGGAGTGGTTTGGCCGGTTGACTTTGATGCCAGCATGTGGGACAGATCTGCCAGAGACACCCGCACATCATCCACATAAAGCTCGTTTTCTCCTTTGACCGTCACGGAAACCGGATTTTGTTTTTCGATATCCGCTACAGAGGATTCCGGCAATGTGACAGACAGGCCCCGGTGGACGGACATGGACAGCATGGAATAAATAAACACCACCAGCAGGAGAAACACGATGTCAATCAAAGGCAGCATCTCGATTCTGGGTTTTCCGGGTACGGGCAGATTAATTTTCATGGGTGGTCTTCCCGGCAGGGGTCAAACTGGGTCATTCGCCGTTCGTGCATGATTTCAAAGCTGGTGGCATATTTCTCAATGATCTGGGCGGCCCGGTCGATCCGGGCATTGAAAAAATTGTAGGGAAACACGGTGACAATGGCAATGGTCAGGCCGGATGCCGTGGTGATCAGGGCCTTGGCAATCCCGCCGGTCACGGCCATGGGATCTTCGATCCCGGAAGCCCCCAGCATGTCGAAGGATTCAATGATGCCCACCACGGTTCCCAATATGCCCAGCAAAGGGGCAATGGTGATGATTGTGTCCAGAGCGCCCATGAAACGGCGCATTTTAAAGATTTCATCGGCAGCCGCCGATTCCATGGCTTTGACCGGGGAATAGTCCCGGTGAAGAATCCCGCTGATCAAAACCCGGACCACACTGTTTTTCGACCCCTGGGTGGTCTTTCGGATTTCCTCCCAGTTTTCTTCGGCAGACAGTTCCAGAACCCGGTCCATAAGCGGCCGGTCCCGGTCAATGCCGGATGCGGCCCAGAAAATGGACCGTTCAATGATTAATGTCAAAGCGATGACAGAGCATAAAAGCAGCGGATACATCAAAAATCCGCCATGGGTGAACAAAAGAATCATGGGGATATGCTTTCCTGTGAATCGGTTTTAATGAAAATTCCCGGCCGCCCGGAATGGGGATTGGGCGCCACCACCACATCCGTATGATAAACGGCCCGGATATTGTCCCGGGTGATCACGGTTTCCGGGGTGCCGTATTTGAAAACCGTGTGGGTATTTTTGTCCAGCAGCAGGATCTGATCGGAATATTCCGATGCCAGGTTCAAATCGTGCTGTACCATGACAACGGTCAGCCCGTGCCGGTCTTTCATGGTTTTGACCCGGTTCAGGATCTG
>CALGAJ010000117.1 GCA_937951975.1 uncultured Desulfotignum sp. | reverse complement strand
GTCCATGTGGGGACGGCTGCGGAAAATGGAAAAACGGCTGGGAAAACAGTTGCTGGAACGCCACAAAGGCGGAGCCGAAGGAGGGCATTCCGACCTGACGCCCGAGGCTGTGGAGATGATCGAGAAATTCAGGCGCCTGCGGCGGGAGATCGCCGAGGCATCGGACACCATTTTCAGACAAATTTACCATTAGATGACGATAAAAGTTCACTATGGAAAACAAATACCACCCCTGTTGCCTGACCCTGCCGCTGTGGAGCCGCCGCCCCGACAAAATGCCTGAAACTATTTAGAACCAAATCATTCAGGCAAAAGAGAAATCTGATGTGGTACCCCTCGTTATGTTTCTGTTGACATATGAACATCCCAATGGTAGACAGCATAGTGAAAGTGGCCTCATGTCTTAAGATAAGGGAGAGAATGATATGCTGTTACCCAAGTTTGAATTCCATGAACCGGAATCCATTGAAAAGGCGCTGGTGCTGAAAAAGCAGTTCAATTCCGGCGCCCGGTTTCTTGCCGGCGGCACCGACCTGCTGGTGTACCTGAAAAAAAAGATTGTTTCCACCGATCATGTCATCAGCCTGCAGCGCATTGAAGGCTTAGGCGAAATCCGGGAAAATGAATCGGATCTGTTCATCGGGGCCTGCACCACCATGGCCGCCATATCCCGGCACCCCGCTGTTCAGAAACGATTCTGCGCGTTGAAATCCGGGGCCGACAACATGGGCACGCACCTGATCCGGAACCGGGCCACCATCGGCGGGAACGTGTGCAATGCCAGCCCGGCCGGCGATACCCTGCCGGCGCTGCTGGTCTACGATGCCGCGGCCCTGGTCATAAGTCCGGACGGAAAGCGCGACATCCCCTTGAGAGATTTTTTCAAGGGACCCGGCAAGACCGACCTGAAAAATGACGAAATTCTCACCGGATTCCGGCTGCCGAATCCGCCGGATCACAGCGGGGCCCACTATATTCAGTTGGGCAAGCGCAAATCAGCGGAAATCAATGTGGTGAATGCCGCCTCATTCCTGACCATTGATCCGGGTGCCGGCAACATCCTGTCGGTTCGGATCGCACTGGGATCCGTGGCCCCCACCCCGATCCGGGCCCCGGAGGCCGAGGCCGCCCTCATGGGCAATACCGCCGGCGATGATGCGTTCAATGCCGCGGCGGAGATTGCCCGGTCCAGGGACTGTTCCCCCATCGATGATTTCAGAGGCAGTGCCGCATACCGGCGGGCCATGGTGGGGGTTCTGACCAAACGCACTTTGGCTGCCGCCTTTGACCAGGCCCGGGCCTAACCCTTGACAGCACAGGAGATACCCATGAAAAAACTCATTCAGATGACCATCAATGACCGGGCCTATGAAGTGGCGGTGGAACCCAACAAAACCCTGGCCGACCTGATCCGCTACGACCTGGGCCTGACCGGCACCAAAAAAGGGTGCGACACGGGTGACTGCGGGGCCTGCACCGTGATTCTCAACGGCGATCCCGTCAATTCCTGCCTGGTGCTGGCCGTGCAGGCCGACAACGCCGTGATCGAGACCATCGAGGGGTTGAGCACGGATGAAGGGCTTCATCCGCTGCAGCAGGCGTTTGTGGAAAAAGGCGCGATCCAGTGCGGATTCTGCACGCCCGGCATGATTCTGTCCGCCAAAAACCTGCTGGACAAAAATCCGGCCCCCACGGAAGCAGAGATCCGGGAAGGCATTTCCGGGAACCTGTGCCGGTGCACCGGGTACCAGAAAATATTCGAAGCCATTGAATCCACCCGTTCATAAGCCAGTTTTCAGTTCTTTGAGGAGGAAACCATGAAATCATATGATGTAATCAGCACCCGGGCCAACCGGATCGATACGCCGGACAAGGCCACCGGCAAAGCCGTGTTCGTGGATGACATCACGCTGCCGGGCATGCTGTACGGGGCCCTGCTGCAAAGCCCCCACGCCCACGCGAAAATCCTGTCCATCGACACCACGGAAGCGGAAAAACTGCCCGGTGTCAAGGCGGTGATCACGGCAAAAGAGGCCGGCCAGGTCAAGTACGGGGTCAGTCCGGCCCGGTATGATGAGACCGTGTTTGCCGTGGACAAGGTGAGGTATGTGGGAGACGAGATTGCCGCCGTGGCCGCCACCAGCCTGGATGTCGCCCTGGATGCGGTCTCCCGCATCAAGGTGACTTACGAGGAGCTGCCCGCGGTGTTCACCGTGGAAGACGCAGTCAAGGACGGGGCCCCCCAGCTCCATGACGAATTCAAGGGCAACCTGTGTGCCGAGGTACACCAGGAGTTCGGCAACGTGGCTGAAGGCCTTGAAAACAGCGACATCGTCATCACCACGGAGATG
The DNA here is from genome assembly GCA_937951975.1 of uncultured Desulfotignum sp. Classification (GTDB taxonomy): domain Bacteria; phylum Desulfobacterota; class Desulfobacteria; order Desulfobacterales; family Desulfobacteraceae; genus Desulfotignum. Next base: position 3,366 of record CALGAJ010000117.1, on the reverse strand, counting down.
AAAAGCAAGCGCCAGGACGGGGCGTTCATCGAAATGCAGGGGTGCATCGCCGAATACGACAACCGCGGCGTGCTCACCCTGACCAGCTCCACCCAGGTCCCCCACTATGTGCAGCGCACCGTGGCCATGGTCCTGGGCATGGATGTGGGAAAAGTCCGGGTGAAAAAACCCTATGTCGGGGCCGGGTTCGGGATCAAGGCGGCTGCCAATCCCATGGAACTGGCCTGCTGCATGCTGGCGAAAAAAACCAAAAAACCCGTGAAAATGAATTTTACCCGGGAACAGGTGTTCATGTACGGCCGGGCCCGCCACCGGTTCCACCATACCATCACCACGGGGGCCAAAAAAGACGGCACCCTCATGGCGCTCAAACATGAATGCTGGCTGGACGGCGGGGCCTACACCAGTTTCGGCATTGCCACGGTCTATTACACCGGGTCGCTTCTGGGCGGCCCCTACAAGCTGGCCAACATGAGCTATGACGGGTACCGGGTGTACAACAACAAGCCGGCCTGCGGGGCCCAGCGGGGCCACGGCGCCGTGATCGCCCGGGCCTGTTTCGAGCAACAGCTGGACATGATCGCCGAAAAGATCGGCATGGATCCGCTGGAACTGCGGATCAAGAACATGATGGAAACCGGGGATACCACCTGCAACGACCTGAACATGAGGTCATTCGGCATGGCCGAGTGCATCGAAGCGGTGAGAAACGGATCCGACTGGGACAAGAAGAAAGGCCACATGCCGCCGGGCAAAGGCATCGGCATGGCCTGCGGATTTTTCGTGTCCGGGGCGGGATACCCCATCTACCGGTCCGACACCTTTCACGGCACCGTGATCGTCAAGCTCACTGAAGACGGGGGCACGGCCCTGGTATACACGGCATCCGCCGAAATCGGCCAGGGGTCGGACACCGCCTTTGCCATGATCGCGGCCGAAGCGTTAGGCATCCCCCTGGAAAATGTCCGGCTGGCCTCGGGGGACACGGATATGGGTGTTGACCTGGGCGCCTATTCCAGCCGCCAGACCCTGATGACCGGACATGCCACCAAAGAAGCGGCGGAAAATGTCAGACGCCAGGTCCTGGAAGTGCTGTCGGAACAGCTGAACGTGCCCGTGGAAAAAATGGACATCCGGAACGGGTTCATCGAATTTGACGGGGACACCCCGGATTTTTCCGCCCTCCGGACCCGGTATATCAAGGAACACCGGGGATGGACCGACAACCCGGATTCGGACAAGCTCACCTTTAAGGAAGCGTCCCGCATCGCGTTTCTGGAACGGGGCTCCATCGTGGGCACCGGCAAATACAAGCCCCATTCCCTGGGCGGCAAGTTCAAGGGCGCGGCCGTGGGCACCTCCCCGGCCTACGGGTGTTCGGCCCAGGTGGCCGAGGTCACGGTGGACATGGACACCGGCCAGATCACCATCGACAGGATCACCGACGCCCATGACTGCGGCAAGGCCATCAACATGACTTCCGTGGAAGGCCAGATGGAAGGCTCCATCTCCATGGGCATCGGCGAAGCCATGCATGAGGAAGTGATCTTTGACAACCAGGGCCGGGTGCTCAACCACGATCTGGCCGAATACAAGATCGTCACCTCCATGGACATGCCCCGGGTCAAGACCATTGTGGTGGAAAGTGACGAACCCAACGGGCCGTTCGGCGCCAAGGAAGTGGGGGAAGGGGCCATCATGCCCACCATCCCGGCCATCCTCAATGCGGTGTACGATGCCGCCGGGGTCCGGGTCTATGAGCTGCCCCTGACACCGGAACGGGTATTCCACGCCATTCAGGAATACCGGGAACGCACCAGGGCATCTGCCTGATCATGATGGACCAGCCCGATGCCGGTGATGACAGATATCTGCGGCAGACGCTTCTTCCCGGTATCGGCCCCGACGGTCAGGCACGGCTGGCAAAGTCCTGTGTCCTGATCGCCGGGGCCGGGGGGCTGGGGTCTGCCTCGGCCTTTTACCTGGCAGGCGCAGGCATCGGCCATATCAAAATCGCGGACCATGATACCGTGGAGATCAGCAACCTGAACCGGCAGATCCTGCATGCGGACACGGCCCTGGGGCAGCCCAAGGGCGTGTCCGCCGCCGCCCGGCTCACGGCGTTCAACACGGGCATCCAGGTGACCGGGCTGTGTGAGCGGATCACCCATGACACTATCACCGCCATGCTGGAAGGGGTGGATATCATTGTGGACGGATGTGATTCCTATGAGACCCGGCAGGTGCTGAACCGGGCCTCCCTGGCGCTTCGCCTGCCCTATGTGTACGCCGGGGTCAACGGATTCGATGCCATGGTCTCCTGCTTTGTGCCCGGACAGACCCCCTGTTTTGAATGCCTCTTTTCCGGAAACGCGCCCCCATCCGATCAGCCGGTCGGAGTGATCGGCGCGGCCCCGGGACTGGCCGGCAGCCTCCAGGCCATGGAAACCGTGAAACTCCTGCTGGATATCGGCAGGCCCCTGAAGAACCGGCTGTTGCGCATCTCCGGCCTGGACATGCGCTGCCACTGCATGGACCTGACCCCCAATCCGGCCTGCCCGGCGTGCGCCAGGGCTTAGACGACAGACTAAAAAAGGCGGTGACATTAGATATGATCATTCAGCTGAACGGCATAAAGGAAACCGTTCCGGACAGCCTGACCATCTCCGGCCTGATTGAATGGGCAAAGGAGGGGGACCCGGACCTGATGGTGGAAAAAAACCGACAATACATCTACCCGGCGGAGTACGACACCTGCCCGGTGAACGAAAATGACGTCATTGAATTCATCAACCCCAATCTGGGAGGATAACCGCCCGTCCACCATCCCATGGGCGGTCTTCTCCCTGTGGGCGGAGAAAGGAAACGGCCGATGAGCCGGTTGCAGACATCCGGCATTTCAGCCGTGATCCTTGCGGCGGGCTTTTCCTCCCGGATGAAGGCCTTCAAACCCCTGCTGCCGGTGGGCGGCAAGCCCATGGTTCACAGGTGCATCGACCTGTTTTCAGCCAACGGCATCACCGATATTGTCGTGGTGACCGGTCATCTTCGGGAGCAGCTGGAACCGGTGGTCAGAGATGCCGGAGCCTGCCCGGTGTTTCACCCGGGGTTCGCTTCCGGCATGCTGGGCTCCATCCAGAAAGGGGTTGCGCACATCCGGCCCGGACAAGGCGGATTCTTTCTGCTTCCCACGGATATCCCGGCCATCCGCTCGGCCACGGTCGCCCGGATGATCCAACAATTCCAGTCCGACCCCCTTCGGATCATCATGCCCTGTTTCAATGGCCTGCCCGGACATCCGCCCCTGCTGCCGTGTGACCTCAAGAACCGGATTCTGGCCCTGGCGGAACCCGCCACCCTGAGGGA
>CALGAJ010000116.1 GCA_937951975.1 uncultured Desulfotignum sp. | reverse complement strand
ATGATCAAATGGTTTCTGGCCGGATTCGGGGTCATTTTGTTCGGATGGATTCTGGGCCAGACCATTTCAGGCAGAAACCGCAGGCAGCGTTCTTTGCTCAGTTAATCCGCAAAATCCATTCAGGGGCCGGGACTGCTGTTTTGGCCCGGAATCTTTTGTTTTTCAAACATAAAACATTGTTTTCTTCTTGACACTTGTGTCTTAAAACGGTTTATTGTATCCATCATCGGGATGACTTAACTTTTTTTGAAAGGAGCCGACCTTGGCCGACCAAAGCATATATGACACAAAAATCTGGCTGAATTCCTATGAGCCCAATATTCCGGACACCATTGATTTTGAAGATATTCTGGTGCCCCAATATCTGACCCGGTCGGCGGCTCAGTTTCCCGACCATACGGCCCTGATTTTCCAGGGATACAGCGTGAGTTTTAAAGAACTGGATGAGATGGTGGGAAAATTTGCCGCCGCGCTCAAGGATTTCGGTATCAAAAAAGGCGACAGTGTCGCCATTCTTCTGCCCAATGTGATCCCCTGTGTGGTGGCGTATTATGCCATTTTAAGAATCGGGGGGATTGTGGTGTTCAACAACCCGCTGTACTCGGACCGGGAACTGGAACACCAGTTTACCGATTCCAACGCCAAATTTCTCATCACCCTGGATCTGCTGGTGGAACGGATGTTGAAACTGCGGGAAAAAACCGATATCAAAACCATTGTGTACACCTCCATCGGAGATTATCTGCCGTTTGTCAAGCGGCTTCTGTTCCCGCTGATTGCCAAGAAAAAAGGCCTGGCAAAAGACGTGTCCCCGGCCCCGGATCTGCATGCGTTCAAAGACATCATGGCCCGGTACACCCCGGACACCACCCAGGCGGACCTGACCTTTGATGATGTGGCCATGTATCAGTATACCGGCGGCACCACCGGGGTTTCCAAGGGCGTCATTCTCACCCATGGCAACATCTCCAGTCAGATTCAGCAGATCGAGACCTGGTTTCCCGAATTTGACAAAGGCGCGGAAATCATGCTGGGGGCCCTGCCCTTTTTTCATGTGTTCGGCATGTCCGTGTCCATGAACCTGGCGGTGCGCCTGGCCTGGGCCAATGTACTGGTGCCCAAACCCCAGCCCGAACCGCTGCTGGAGGCGATTTCCAAATTCAAGGTCACGTTTGCGCCGCTGGTGCCCACCATGTATATCGGCATTCTGGATCATCCGGACCTGGACCACACGGATCTGACCAGCATCAAGGGCTGTTTTTCCGGAAGCGCGCCCCTGCCCGTGGAAGTGATCAATAAATTCGAAAAAAAGACCGGTTCCATTATTGTGGAGGGATTCGGTCTCACGGAATCATCTCCCGTGACCCATGTGAATCCGTTCCGGGGCCGGCGCAAGGTCGGCAGCATCGGGGTGCCTCTGCCCGACACGGAATGCCGGATCGTGGACCTGGAAGACCATGCCAAAGAGATGCCTGCGGGAGAATCCGGCGAACTGCTCATGCGGGGTCCCCAGATCATGAAAGGGTATCTGAACAAACCCGAAGAAACCGCCAAGACCCTGACCGAAGACGGGTTTCTGTGCACCGGCGATGTGGCGAAAATGGATGAAGACGGCTATTTCTACATTGTGGACCGCATCAAGGACATGATCATCTCCGGCGGATACAATGTCTATCCCAGGGACATCGATGAAGTGCTGTATGAACATCCCAAAATTGTGGAAGCCTGTGCCGTGGGCATTCCGCACCCCAAACGCGGGGAATCCATCAAAGCCTTTGTGGTGCTCAAACAGGGCCAGACCATGACGGAAAAAGAAGTGATCGATTACTGCGCCGAAAAACTGGCCAGATACAAACTGCCGGTGGCCGTGGAATTCCGGGAAGAGCTTCCCAAGTCCAATGTCGGCAAAAT
>CALGAJ010000115.1 GCA_937951975.1 uncultured Desulfotignum sp. | reverse complement strand
GACCACAAGATCGAGCTTTTTAAGGGCGTCACGCCATTTTTTGGGATCCATGCCAAGGCCCTGCATGATGCCGGCGGTCTGGATCCACATCCCTTTGATGGGATAGGGGTCTTCCGTGAAAATCTGGTCCAGGGTCATGTCGGTCTGGCACCGCCAGTAAAACTTGTTCAACGGCATGTACCGGTCCGCGCCGATGCGGGGTTTGTCCTGTTCTTCGGTCTTCAGACGGATCGCCCCTTTGGTGCCGGGCAGGGCATAGGGCACCACATCAAAGGCAAACCGGGCAAAAACGTTGCCGCCGGGGACATCCAGGTTGCCGGTGATGGCCCACAAGGCGGAGATACCGGTAACCAGCGGCGTCAGCGCCGGGGTCATGTCCACGGCCACGCCCCAGTGGATGGCGCCGGGCTTGCTCTTGGCATACATGACCGCTGCATCATGGATATCTTTGGCAGGAACCCCGGTGATCGTTTCCACCTTGTCCAGGGGATACTCATTGACCCGGGCGCAGAACGCATCCCATACCGTGTGACAGGTCACGGTACGCCCGTCCGCCATCCTGATATCCCATTCCCCGGACACCGCCGGGTCCGCATCCGGGGCATCCCGGAATCCCACCAACGTGGTATCCCAGATGACGGGTTTGTTTTCTCTGGTATCCCATGCCGCAAAATTCTTTCCTGATCCACCAGGTACCAGATCACATTCCCTGACCAGTTTTCCCGTGTCTTTGCGGATCAGGTGCACGCCATTGGACCATTTTTTCACAAATGCTTCATCATACAGGCCCTGGTTGATCACCACGTGCAGAAATCCCATGACCAGAGCCGAATCCGTTCCCGGCCGCAACCGCAGATGATGTTTGGCCCGGGAGCCGAACCAGGACAGCCGGGGGTCGATGCAGATGATTTTGGTGCCTTTTTTCATCAGATCGATGATCCAGTGGCCGAACAGGTTGTCCGGGCAGGTGGCATGGATGTTGTAGCCCCAGATGATCATGGTTTCCGGCACTTTGTATCCGGGATGGTCATACCGGTCTTCAAACCACTGGGCCGCATCAAACACGGCAAAATCTCCCTGGACGGTAATGGCGGCCGCCAGTCTCGGACCATAACAGGCCTGGCCGGTGAGGCCGAACATCACGTTGGGACTGCCGTAGGCATAGGCCAGCATGCAGATCCAGGCGTAGATGTCTCTGCCGGTACCCACGTTGAACACCATGCTTTCCGGACCGTATTCCTCCCGGATCTTGTTCATTTTTTCCTCGATCAGGTCAAACGCCGCTTCCCAGGAGATGGCTTCCCATTTGCCCTCCCCTCTTTTCCCGGTCCGCCGCATGGGAGATCTCAGCCGGTCCGGATGGTCGATGTACTGGGTCATGGCCAGAACCCTTGCGCACAACCGGCCCTGGTTCATGGGATGGTCCGGGTCCCCTTCGATTTTCACCAGCTTGCCGTCCTTGACATGGGCCAGTACCCCGCACCCCCCATGGCACCCCGGCCCGGGAGACCAGGTGGTGGTTTTAAAAATTTGGGTTTCAGACGATGGCATTGCGGTCTCCTCCCTTTTGTTTCATTCCGCTGACCAAGGTTCCTGATCCGTTTTCCATCATGGAACACTCCATAACAAACAAACAATTGATAGTCAATAAACAAATTATCAATAAATTGACTATTTATTTATTGAACACTTTTTGATATATTCAAGAGAGGTAATTTTTGAAAAATCGACTTACATGACTCTTTCTGGAAAAAGGAACCTGCACCCCATGACCCAGACCAATTACAAAAATGACCTGACCCTGAACGAAAAAGTGCTGATGGCGATTGTCCGGGCCGCGGAAAATTTCAAGCGCACCCATTCCGCCATTTTCAAGCAGTACGGCCTGTCCTTTCCCCAGTACAATATTCTGCGGGTCCTGGAATCCTCCCACAGGGGTCAGAACAAAATCAGCACGGTGGGAAAAATCATGCTGGTGCCCGGTGCCAACATGACCGGTCTGGCCAAGCGCCTGGAACAGAAAGGGTTCATAGACCGGCGGCCGGACCCGGCAGACGAACGGGTGACCCTGTTAAAGATCACCCCAAAAGGAAAACAGACCCTGGCCCGGATCAAAGACCGCAAAGATGCGGTCATCGATCACATTCTTAAGGACTTCACCCTTGATGACAAAACCGCTGTACTGGACAAAGTCAAACAGCTCATTGACGCCACAACCGACGTCAATGAGACCGTTTCCTGAGTTTACAAAAGGAGCATCACTCCATGTGCTTCATCCCATGGGCTGATTTGAACTCGTGCCACTCCTCATGATCCAGATAACCGTTTTCATCCAGATCAACGGCATCGAAAACCGCTTCATTGTCTGACTCATCTGAAAAATACGCATTGAATTCATCCCGGGTGACCTGGTCATTCCGGTCTGAATCCATATCCGGAAAATGGGCGTTGAATTTTGACGGCTCTGGCAGGGCTTTGTCGTGATACCTTTTTTTATGGTGCATGCCGCCACCCATGCCTTGGTGCATCTTCTTGAACTGGTGCCATTCCTCACGGCTCAGACTGCCGTTTTTGTCGGTGTCAAGGGTGTCAAAGCCCTTCTGCTCAGTGGACGGGAATACCGCTTTGAATTCCGTGTAGCTGAGGCCGTCGTCCCCATCGGCATCCATCTCTGAAAAAGGCCGGTCAAACTTGCCGTGCCCGCCCGGCGCCTGTTTGTTGTCCTGGTCGCAGGACGACGCAACCACCGGTAAAACCGCCAAAGCAACTATCATTAGAACAAAACCAGCCATTATCGATAAACTCGTAATACGTGCCATCATATCATCTCCTCAATTCGTTATCCGGTTTTCTGTTTTACAATCGGGCCATTTTTTTTCAATCTGACAAATACAATAATCACAAACCCTCACAATGCAACGGAACAAGGAAATCAGGAATTCACCCATCTGCGTTACTCCCCGGATCTTTTGCAGCCCGAACCTCCCAATGGCCGCCTCTGGTCGGTCCGATACGCTTCAACCTGTCGGCCTCCCGCAGTTTTTGCAGGTGCTTTTCCACAGCCCGCGTCGAAATATTCATTTTTTCAGCCAGTTCAGGAATGGTCAAATGGGAATCCTTGGCCAGTAATTTTAAAATTATCTCCGAACTTTTTCCCGAACTTTTTCCCGAACTTTTTCCCGAACTTCTTTCTTTCTCGTCCAAGACATCGTCACCTTTGACTCCCGACAGATAGTCTCGGGAAAATTGAAACTCCACCCAGAGATCATACCTGTCTACATGGATATTGGGAGGCGGGGAATCTGCTTTGCGGCAGGCGGAAAATATTTTTTCAATCCCCCGGCCCCAGGATTCGATCTCCCCGGAGCGGAAAAACGCGTTGGCCACGTCCGGATTATAGGGATGGGAGGCATGGGCACCCAGAAGTTTTTCAAGGTCCCAGCCGTCCGGCAGGACCGCGGGATTCCAGATCCGAAGTTTATGCTCGTACACTCGGATCTGTATTGGCGCGGGCACAGCATAATCCCGGTGTACCAGCGCATTCAGTACCGCCTCGCGCAGGGCCTCATAAGGCACGGGGAACCGCTCGATCCGTTGAATCCCCTGGTAGCTGATGGCGGCTTTCATATATTTGGTCCGCAGCAGGTCGACCACGGCATGGGCCTGGGAAAAAAGGGAGCCATGGATTTCATCATGATAGGCCAGGTCTGATTCAGAAACAAAATAGCCGATTTTCACAAATGCCCCGGTGATGAACCGGTCCGGATCTCCATGAAACAGCAGCACGGCGGCCCGTTTCAGGTATTTTCCCTCCACCAGTTTCAGCTTTTCCAGCAGCCCGGAATCTGATGCCGACAGATCCGAAGCGCTCAGACGGCCGCTGGCAGCGGCCAGCTCACGGAATCGCTTCAGACTTGACAGGGACAGATCCGAAGATTTGACCCCGGGCAGCGGCACGGAATCCCAGGTGCGACCCTGCCGCTGCAGCAGAAACCG
>CALGAJ010000114.1 GCA_937951975.1 uncultured Desulfotignum sp. | reverse complement strand
GGATGGACCACAGCCGGTTGTTGGACAGGCTGTCCCCCAGCCGGGGCACACAGCAGAGCAGCCCACGGGTGTAGGGATGGGCCGGATTGGCAAACAGTTTTTCAATGGGACCCTGTTCCACCATTTCGCCGGCATACATGACACACAGCCGCTCACTCACCTTGGCCACCACGCCCAGGTTGTGGGTGATAAAAATGATACCGGTGTTAAAATCTTTTTTCAGATCCTCCACCAGGTCCAGGACCGCTGCTTCCACCGTCACATCCAGGGCTGTGGTGGGTTCATCCATAATCAGCAGCGACGGGTTGTTCAGCAGCGCCATGGCGATCACCACCCGCTGCTGCTGGCCCCCGGAGATCATATGCACATACCGGTCCATCACATTGGCGGCATCCGGCATGTATACTCTTTCGAGCATGGCGATACACCGGTTTCGTGCTTCTTTGGCGGAGATGTCGGTGTGGGCCGTGAGCACCTCTGTCAGCTGAGTCCCGATGGTCAAAGACGGGTTCAGGGCCTGCATGGGATCCTGGTATACCATGGAGATGTTGTTGCCGCGGATTTTGCGCAACTCGGACTTAGGGGTGCCCACCATTTCTTTTCCCATGAATTTGATGCTTCCTCCCACCACTTTGCCGTTGGACCCTAAAAAGTCGAGAATGCCGAAGGCGATAGTGCTTTTGCCGCATCCGGACTCCCCCACCACGCCTACGGTCTGTCCCTGGTGCACGGTGAAATTGACACCCCTGACCGCAGGTACCAATTGTTTTCGGGTCTGATAGGAAATGGCCAGGTCCTTGACCTCCAATACCGGTTTGTCTGATGCATGTTCCATAGGATCGCTTTCGTTGTCAGGGCCCGGCAGCACGGCTGCCGGGCACAGGGTTACTGATATCTCATGGATTCTTCACGAATCCCGTCTGCCAGCAGGTTGAGCCCCACCACCAGCGAAGCGATGGCAAGGGACGGCCACAGGGCTGCATAGGGGTTGCCTGTCAGGATAAACGCCCGTCCTTTGGCAACCATGGAGCCCCAGTCCGGTGATGGCGGCGGCATGCCCAGGCCTAAAAATCCCAGGGTTCCCATGGCAAAGATGGCATATCCGATCCTGAGCATGGCATCGATGATGATGGGGCCTCTGGTATTGGGCAGAATTTCCACAAACATGATGAACCAGGCACTTTCCCCCCGGGTCTCCGCCGCCCTGATATATTCCCGGGTTTTGATGTCCAGGGTCAGGCTTCTGACCAGCCGGGCGATACCCGGCACCCCCACAATGGAGATGGCGATGACCACATTGACGGCAGACGCCCCGATGGCCACCACGATGATCAGATAGAGCAGGATGACCGGGATGGCCATCATGGCATCTAAAAGCCGCATCACCAGCTCATCGATCCATCCGCCTTTATACCCGCCGATCAATCCCAGAGTCGCTCCGATGAACAGGGCCACCACCACCCCCCAGATGGCCGTCCCCCCGGGCAGAGAGATGTTCTCCGATACCGGCAGCACCACCAGGACCACCCGGGCGCCGTAGATCAACCTTGTCCACAGGTCTCTTCCCAGCTCGTCCGTGCCCAGGATATGTTCGGCTGACGGCCCCTGATTGGGGGCTTTCCAGTCCTGTTCATAGGGGGTGTAGGGCGTGAGAAGCGGAGCAAACAGGGCCACAAATACCCAGAACAGGACAATGACCAGTCCCACCATGGCGATTTTGGAGCTGAACAGGATCGCGAACATCTCCTTGACCTGCTTGGTCTTGGTCTTTGCATTGTTGGTTTCAACTTTTTCAGGCATACCGTATCCTCGGATTCAAAAAGGTATAGATGATATCGGCCACCAGCTGGGTGCCGACAGCCACCAGGACCATGATCATCGCCCCGGCTTCCAGGGCGTTGAAATCCTTGTAAAGTGCGGATTCCAGCAGATAGGCCCCCAGTCCCGGGTACCCGAACACCACCTCCACAATGACGATCCCGCCCAGCAGCCAGTTGACATGGAGCATGATCACGGTGATGGGGGCGATGAGGGCGTTTTTCACCGCATGTTTGAACACCACTTTCTTGTAGGGCAGTCCCTTGAGAAACGCGGTGCGGATATAGGGGGATTTCATCACCTCCACCATGGATGCCCGGGTGATACGCAAAATATACCCCAGTTCGATCAGCGTGAGGGTGAGCACCGGCAGAACCAGCATCATGGGCTTCTCCCAGGGGGCGGAGGTGCCTAAAACCGCCGCACCCGGCAGCCACCCCAGCCAGACGGAAAAGATCAGAGTCAGAAAAATACCCGTGGCAAACTCCGGCACCACGGAAAACATCATACCGCCCACCGACAGGAACCGGTCCTTGAGAGACCCTTCCTGGAGTCCGGCAATGAGCCCCAGCAGCAGGGCCAGGGGCATGACAATGACAAAGGCGGTGCCCGCCAGGACCACGGAGTTGCGCAATCGGGTCCATAGACTTTTGTTCACGGGCCGGCCGGTACGGAAGGAGACCCCGGGGTCTCCCCGGACAAATCCTTTTTTCAACGGGATGTAATCTTTGGGGCCACCGGAACTTTCCATCCACCCCTTGCCCATGACAAACACGAACATGGTCTCTATCTCACCCTTGACCCAGCGGACCGCGTGATTCTGCTGGTCCACTCCCCAGAACTCCTGTTTGCCGTCCTGGATCGGTTCCCACCGGTCATTGTCCACATATTCAGTTGTTTCACCGTCAGGTAACAGGTTGATGGCCACCAGATCGTCTCCGTCCACTTTCCAGCGGATGGGGGATCCGTCTTCCTTGACGGCCCACCATTCTTCAAACCCTTCTTCCGTGGTAATCCGTTTCAGGGGCATGCTGATTTTCTTTTCAGCCACCCAGTCGTTGCCCGCGATCCAGTGCAGATACCGCACATACATGGGCTGATCCAGCCCGTTCTGACGAATGAAAGCGGCTTCCTGTTCCGGGGTGATAAAGGCCCCGAGCACGTTTTTGGCGATGTTTCCGGGAGAGGATTCTGCAATGATGAAAACAGCCAGAGACACCAGAATCATGGTTAACAGCAGCAGAAAAAAACGGCGGAGTATAAAAACAATCATAAAATTCCTGTCCTTGTTTTAAGGTGCCCGTACGCAGAAGGTTGCGCACGGGCGACACAGGTTTTTAATCTAGGCTAAAGAAATATCATTGAACAGCATGTAGCCATTGGGATGTCCTTCCAAGCCCTTTATATTGCTTCTCCCGACCATCCAGACGGCCCGCCAGTAGCCGATGCCGATGGAACCCCGGTCATACTGGATTTTCTGGAGTTTGCAGAACAGTTTTCTGCGTTCGTCCACATCCAGGGTGCCATTGGCCTGTTCCAGAATTTCAGAAAATTCCTTGTCCACCCATCGGGTCTCGTTCCAGGCTGCGGGCTTGCCGTCCGCGTCCGCCTTGTAGGCCAGGTTCAGGACCATGGTGCCCAAAGGCCGATGGGTCCAGGGGGTGATACCGAAATCCACTTCCGTCCATTTTTCCCAGTACTGGCTGTTGGGCATGGTCTGTAAATTGATCTTGAACCCGCCGGCCACGGCATCCTGTTTAAGGATCTCTGCATACCGGACCACATCCGGCCATCCGGAACCCACTGCCAGGGTGACTTCCAGCCCATCGGGATATCCGGCTTCGGCCAGCAGCTTTTTGGAAGCTTCAGGATCATATGCCGGAATGGGCATTTCACAGTATTCCGGATGCAGCTGGTACACATGGAAGTCCTGGCCTTCCAGCCCCTGTCCCAGGTAGGCCAGTGCCAGGATTTTTTCATGATTTTGGCATTTTTTCATGGCCAGACGGACTTTTTCATTGTCCCAGGGTTTGAGATCCACCCGCATGCGCAGCACCCGGGCCGATGCGGTGGGAGCCGCCTGAATGTTGATTTCCGGATCATCCTTGAGGGCCCGGAAAATGTCGGTGCCACCGATGTCGGACAGGTCGATGAAATCGATGTCTTTGCTCTTGATGGCCGAAATCATGGGGGCGGTTTCCGTGCCCATGTCCAAAAACTGCATTTCATCCAGGTATGGCAGGGGTTTGCCGTCCACGCCTTTCTGCCAGTAATCGGACCGGGCCTTGACCACGGCCAGTTCGCCTTCCCGGTAGGTTTCCAGAGTATAAGGGCCGGTGCCGTGGGGCGCTTTGAGGAAATCCCCTTCAAAGGTCCGGTGATTCAGGACCTGGGCCGGATACTGAAAAAAGTCCTCGGGAATGGAGATGGTGGGTACTTTCAGGTGCAGTATGATCTGATAGTCATTGACTTTTTCGATGTTGTTGCTGC
>CALGAJ010000113.1 GCA_937951975.1 uncultured Desulfotignum sp. | reverse complement strand
ATGTCGTCTCCGGTTTTGTGCCCAAAAGTATCATTGAATGCTTTGAACTGGTCGATTCTGGCCAGCATGATGGAAAGGGGCAGATGATACCGCCGGGCTTTGGCCATTTCCATGGTCAACGTTTGATTGAATCCGCTGCGGTTCAGCAGCTGGGTCAACTGGTCTCTTCGGGAAATCAGTTCGATGCGGTTCATGGCGTTTTGGACGCGATGGGTCATTTTCGCCTGTTCCAGGGACCGCTGAACCGTATCCGCCAGATCAACCGCCGATGTCTGTTCCAGAATCAAAAATGCCTGGGCCCCCGATGCAATGGCTGCGGCCCCGGCATCGGTGTGATTGCGGTCTGCGGTGAAGATGACCGGTGCCCGGGTTCCTATGCGGACCAGTTTTTCCAGAAGATGCAGTCCGGACCCGTCTTTTAACCTGTGGTGGATCAAAATGAGATCCGGCCGGACATCCGCCGCCACCGCCATGGCCTGATCTGTGGATTCCGCCTGAAACAGGTCGGCTTTGATCCGATGGGTCAGCTGGTGGTGAACAATCATGAATTCATCGGAAAAAGGGGTGGCAAAAAGAATCCGGCCGGCCCGGATCTGACCGTTCCGATCCGTGAAAAGGCCGGGTTGAGCCGTTTCCCGGTTCCGGAATCGCCGCAGGTTCTGGATGGTCCGGGACATCTGTTTTCCGGCGGTTCGAATCTGGATGACGCTCTGGTGCAGCCGCTGGGGAAGATCTGGGGCTTTGCGCAGAAAAAAGGTGGCCGCCTGGATCCGGGAAACAAAGGGGTGAATCTGATTGATGAATGTGGATAAGGATGCCAGCAGCTCTTTTTTGGCACTGATCTGAGACAACATCGCCTGGTGCTGTTCCATGAACCGGTCATAGATTTTTTCCAGTTCCTGAATACTTTGTTCCATGGCAATGCGGTGCCGGAAAAAAGCGGAAAAAAACAACAGCTTGGCCCGGATCAGGGCGGGATCCAAAGGTCGGGTCACATGGTCGATGAGCAGGGGCGGGACCTGACCGTACAGGTCGGGTCGTTCATGACCATCGGTGATCAAAAGTAACGGCGGCATCCTTGTCTGGGGCAGTCCGGCCAGACCGGCGGCCACGGACGGCGCATCCAGATCCGGCAGTGACGGATCCATGACAATGAATGCCAGGGATCGGGCACCCATGTGGGCCAGGGCATCCTCTGTGGTTTCCGCCTGGATGAAAAACAGTTCCGGCAGGTCATCCAGGACATCGTGGACAACCTGGGCCGTGTCTGCGGATGCAAGGATCAATGCATGGTGGGTTGTGGCGGTCATGGGCATTCCTTTGCTGGGGGGTCAAGGTGAAAACGGGTAACGCGCTTTTACGTTTTTATCTGAAACCGGGTTTCCAATTTCCATGAAATCATGTAAATAACATAAACACCAGATACAAAACAGATCATTCAGGCGGCAGACCATGGCTTTTTTTTCTGACCTTCACATTCATTCAAAATATTCCCGGGCCACGGCCCGGAATCTGGATTTGGAAAACATCTACCACGCAGCCCGGATAAAAGGGATTACCGTTGTGGGAACCGGGGATTTTACCCACCCGGCCTGGGTGGAAGACATCGCATCCAAGCTGGAACCGGCGGAGCCCGGTCTGTTTGCATTGAAAAAAGCCCTGGCGGACAAAATCGATGCCCGACTGCCGGTTTCCTGCCGGAAGCCGGTGCGTTTCATGCTCCAGGTGGAGATTTCCAACATTTACAAAAAAGCCGGCCGGGTCCGTAAAAATCATAATATCATCTATTTTCCGGATTTGGCCAGTGTTAAAAAATTTAATGCCCGGCTGGATGCCATGGGCAATATCTCTTCCGACGGCCGCCCCATTCTGGGGCTGGATGCCAGAGATCTGCTGGAAATCCTGCTGGAAGTCAATGACCAGGGATTCCTGGTACCGGCCCATATCTGGACCCCGTGGTTTTCCATGTTCGGTTCCAAATCAGGATTTGATCACATTGACGAGTGTTTTCAGGACCTGGCCCCCCATATTTTTGCCGTGGAAACCGGCTTGTCTTCAGATCCGCCCATGAACTGGCGGGTGGCGGATCTGGACCATGTCCGGCTCATGTCCAATTCCGATGCCCATTCACCGGGTTATCTGGGCCGCAATGCCAGTGTGTTCAACACAGAACTGGATTATTTTGCCATGAAAAAATCCCTGGAAACCCTGGATCTGGAAGGATATCAAGGGACCCTGGATATGTATCCGGACCAGGGAAAATACCATTTTGACGGTCATCGGAAATGTCATGTCTGTCTGGATCCGGATGAAACCGCCCGGCTGGACAACATCTGTCCGGTTTGCGGCCACCCTCTGACCCTGGGGGTGCTTCACCGGGTCCGGGAATTGGCAGAACGGCCTGCGGGGTTTGTGCCGGAAAACCGCCATGGATACACCAGTATCATCCCGCTGGCAGACATGCTGTCCGATATTTTCCAGGTGGGGCCCAAAACCAAGAAAGTCACCCGGTATTTTGACAAGGCCATTCAGGCCCTGGGACCGGAACTGGACATCCTGACCCGATATTCGTATGACCGGATCCAAACGGCCGGGGTGCCTTTGCTGGCTGAAGCTGTGGCGCGGATGCGGACCGGGCGGATTCACGTGTCTCCGGGACATGACGGCGAATACGGCAAGGTCCGGGTGTTCACACCGGATGAACTGGCACGGTTCAAAGGGGATCGGCCGTTGAAAATGACCCTCAAGGGAACGCCCATTGAAAAGACCGTGATCTCTGAACAGGCTATTACTCCGAAGGCCGGACCGGCCGAGCCAACATCCCGCCAACCTGTTCAGACGGAGGCTGTATCACCGTCCCGCCCGGTGCCGTCTTCACCCGGCATTGCACCGGATGCCGAGCCGGGAATTCTGACAGGATTGAATGAATCCCAGCACCGGGCTGTGACGTCCACGGCATCCGCCATTTTGATCACTGCCGGCCCGGGCACGGGAAAGACCCGGACCCTGACGGCCCGGATCGCGTATCTGTTGACGGAAAATCAGGTGTCACCCGACCGGATCCTGGCGCTGACGTTTACCAACAAAGCCGCAAAAGAGATCCAGGAACGGATTCAAGCCGTGCGGCCCAAAGACGGCTCCTGTGTGACCGCCGCCACATTCCACGGGTTCTGTCTGTCCATGCTCATGGCCCATGATGATCTCACGGACCGGCTTTTGGAGGAAGATACCCGAAAAGACCTGGTGAAAAGCGCCCTGGCACAGGTCACGGGAAAAACAACCGGGCAGTCCCGGCTTGCCGATGACATGGATTTGCAGATCCGTTTATGCAAACAGCGGTTGCTGGGACCGGAGGATGATCTGTCTGAAGCCGGGCCGGACCCGGTATTGCTCCAGCAGGTGTATGCGGCGTATCAGCGGAAAATGCAGGATTGCGGCGGCATGGATTTCGAAGATCTCATTGTTCGATTCTATCATTTGCTCACCCGGTCTGAACGAATCAGGACCCTGGTGCAGGAACGGTTTGCCCATATTTTTGTGGATGAATACCAGGATTTAAATTTTGGACAGTATGAGCTGGTCAAACTGCTGGCACAGCACAGCCGTGTGTTTGTCATCGGTGATCCGGATCAGTCCATTTACGGCTTCAGAGGGTCGGACCATCGGTTTTTCCATCGGTTTGCCAGAGACTATCCCGGGTGTGAACAGATTGTTCTCACCCGGAACTACCGGTCCACCCAGACGATTTTAGACGCATCGTTTCAAATGATATCAAAATCCCGCCCCGATCAGGATGTGAACAAAATTTATTCCCAGGTGAACGGATCCCGGAAACTGATCATCAAGGAAACCGCTACAGAAACCGCGGAAGCCGTGGCTGTGGGAAAAATGATTGAAAGCATGATGGGCGGGATGTCTCTGGATGCCATCAACACCCGGAAAAATGAAGATAAAGAAGAAGCGGCATATGGGTTTTCCGATTTTGCCGTGCTGTACCGCACCCGGCGGCAGGGGGATGTGTTTGCCCGCGTGTTTCAAAAACATGGGATTCCTTTTCAGTCTGCAGACCGTAAGGCCGGTTTCGACCGGACTGACATTCAGCTGTTGCTGAGTGGTTTCCGGCTGATGACCCGCCGGGCAAGCGCCCGGGATATCCATCGGGTGTCCGTCTATTTTCAGTCTCAGCTACCTTCGGAAACCAGGCAGATCCAGCCGGAACGGATTCTGGGACCGGTGTGGGATCCGGTCCGGGATAAATCCGGTCATGAGCAGTTGTCCGTGCTGGCCCGGTTTTTGAAAATTGAAAAAGCCGTGTCCAGAGATCCGCTGGCGGCTGCAGCCTATGACCGGATTCAGACACTGGCCCGGGCCTATGATGATCCGGATGAATTCATGAACCGGCTGGCCCTGGACCAGGATTCAGACCTGCTGGTCAACGGGGTGGAAAAGGTGTCTCTTTTGACCATGCATGCAGCCAAGGGACTGGAGTTTCCCGTGGTGTTCGTGGCCGGGTGTGAACAGGGCGTGATTCCTTTTGCCCGCACCGGCGGGACCTGTGACAACCCGGCCGAAGAACGCCGGCTGTTCTATGTGGCCATGACCCGGGCCAAAGATCTGCTCTGCCTGACCTATGCTGGAAAAAGACAGATGTTCGGTGTCCGTCAAAAGATGCAGCCTTCGATTTTTCTCACAGATATTGAGACCCGCCTGGCCCGTCATGAGACCCTGGGCCGGGCGGTGCCGGCCAAAAAACAGCCGGTACAGCTGGAACTGTTCTGATGATCAGATCGATATTTTTTTTCTGGGCAGCCGTGTGGCTGATACTTCCCGGACCGGTGCACAGCGATATTTATCGATACGTGGACAAAAACGGGGTGGTGCATTTCACCAACACCCCGTCGTCGCCGGAATATGTGCTTTATATGCGGGAAAATAAAAAAAATGAGCCCCATATGACAGATCCGGGTATCTATGATGATCTGATCCGCCGTGCCGCAGACCAGTACGATTTGTCTTTTTCCCTGATCAAAGCCGTGATCCGGGTGGAATCCGCATTCAAATCAACAGCGGTCTCCCCCAAAGGGGCCAAGGGATTGATGCAGATCATGCCGGCCAATTTTTCCGCTCTGTCGCTGACCGATCCGTTTGATCCGTCCCAGAATATCATGGCCGGCACCCGGTATTTGAAGCAGCTGCTGACCAGGTATCAGCAGCAGATCCCTTTAGCTCTGGCCGCGTACAATGCCGGACCCGATGCCGTGGACAGATACAAGCAGATCCCCCCGTTCAAAGAGACCCGGGAATATGTGCGCAAAGTGATGGCATTGTACAACCGGTATAACCAGGCATAGACAGCGCTCGTCAGCAACCGATCCGGATCGATTTGATGAATTCCACCAGCCGGTCCTTCATGTCGGGCCGTTCCAGGGCAAAGGCCAGGTTGGCCATCTGAAACCCCACCTTGTCCCCGCAGTCGAACCGGTTTCCCTGAAACTTATATCCGAAAATGGGCTGTTCCTGGAGCAGGGTCTTCATGGCATCGGTGAGCTGAATTTCATCTCCGGCCCCTTTGTTTTTTTTCCCCAGCAGCTCAAAGATTTTGGGCATCAGGATATACCGGCCGATAATGGCCAGATTGGACGGGGCCTGATCCGGTGCCGGTTTCTCCACCATATCATTGACGCGAAAGATATTTTCTTCCACCTCGGAGGCATCCAGTATCCCGTATTTGTCCGTCTGGTCCCGGGGCACTTCCATAACCGCTGCCATGGAGGCCCTCAGCCGGTCGAATTTTTTGATCATTTCCGACAGCACGGGTTTGTCGGTCTGGATCAGGTCATCGGCCAGCAGCACGGCAAAGGGTTCATCCCCCACAATATCCCTGGCACACCAGATGGCATGCCCCAGTCCCAGGGGTTCGTGCTGACGGGTGTAGATGATGGTGCCGGTGGGCGGCACCAGTTCCCGGATCTGCTTGAGCAGATCATTTTTTTTCTTTTGTTCCAGAGCGATTTCGATTTCAAACGAGCGGTCAAAATGATCTTCCAGGGCTTTCTTTCCCCGGCCCGTCACAAAGATAATCTGTTCAATGCCCGCCTGGAACGCTTCTTCCACAGCATACTGGATCAAGGGTTTGTCCACCACCGGGAGCATTTCTTTGGCCATGGCCTTGGTGGCAGGTATGAACCGGGTGCCCAGTCCCGCTACCGGGAAAACCGCTTTTTTTATTTTCATGGTGACTACTCCTTCATGTGTCTGCTGATTGTGATCAATGTGAGCCGGTCTGCTGTTTTGTCATAATTGGGTTTTGGGGCCGTGTCAAATTTATTTTTGGGTTTTTCTTTCATCCATGGCACAGACGCATCGGGCCTGTAATGGTATCCGCTTGACATTATTATGGTTTTTTTTTAGTATCCAGTGCTTTGCCCATATTGTGACCATTCAATTAAAAGGAAGAAATAGATGAACGATCAGAAAACTTCGGAAATCCCTCCCCAGCAGATGAGCCGCAACACCCGGTTTAAATTCAGGTGCCACAAAGGCGTCAAATGTTTTACCGACTGCTGCCGGGGCATTGATATCATGCTCACGCCCTATGACATTCTGACCATGCGCCGGAAACTGGATTTGACCTCCGAGGAGTTTTTAGCCGTATTTACGGAACCCCGGATCCTGGAAAAAGCGGATATGCCCGTGGTGACCCTCAAACTGCTGGATGATGAACGCAATTCCTGTCCGTTTGTGGAAGACAAAGACGGGTGCGTGATTTATGAGGACCGCCCCACCACCTGCAGGTACTATCCCATCGGGGTGGGGGCTCTGAGTTATTCCGGGGAACAGGGAGACAAGGATGAATTCTTTTTTACGGTCAAAGAAGCCCACTGCCTGGGATTTGAGGAAAACAAGGAATGGACTGTGGCCGAGTGGCGGCAGGATCAGGGCATTGATTTGCGCGATGAGGTCAACGAAGGGTGGATGGACCTCATGGTCCGGAAAAAATCGCTGCCTGCCAGCATGAAACTGTCTGAAGAAAGCAAAAAAATATTTTTCATGGCCTGTTACAACATCGACAAATTCAGAGATTTTGTATTTAATTCATCATTTTTAAAACGATATGACATCCCTGAAGACCGGGTGGCTGAAATCCGGGAGGATGACGTGAAATTGCTGCAGTTTGGTTTTGAATGGCTCAAAGCCACGCTGTTTTATGCAGGCCAGGAAAATTTTCAGGCAAAGAAAAGCTGAAGTTATTTCATAAAGTTCCAAAGAATTTCAGGCGGCAGCAAGGTCTTTTTCTCTGACGCAGACTGTTGCCGCCGGGTCTTTGAAGTTGCTGCCGCATCATTTCCGGTCGTTGTATTGCTTCAGCACCAGTTTCGGGGCGAACCGGGGATGGGAGATGTATTGTTCCATGTTTTTCATGAATGTTTCCACCAGAGAAGCCAGGATCTCGTCTTTTTCATGGGTTAAGATGAAGTTGCGTTCCAGGCGGTATTCATAGATGACGGTTTCACCTAAAGTATCCCGGATTTGATCCATGGTCACACCGGAAAGCGGTTCATTGTCAAACAGCGCCGGTGTGATTTTGATTTCCATGGTGGCCTGCATGATCACAATATAGGCATCCGCACTGATTTTCCGGGACCGGTCCGAAAGGATCAGGGTCTGTCCGTTTCTCAGTTCAATGGTCATGATGCAGGTGCCGGTTTCCGGCAATGATCTTTTGGTTTTGTCGCAATTATTCATACCCATACCATAGTCCGTTTTGATAGTCAGGATTGTGAAGCCGCTCATGGAGGTCAATATTGAAGAATTCCGCAATGGGCGCAAATATGTCCGGATGATCGGAGTCAACCTGCTGCAGGGTTTTAACGATTCTGTCCAGCCCCTGGCGGGTCATTTTTCCCAAAGGCTTCCGGCAGGGTCCGGAAGGCATTCCCAGCAGCTGCATCATGGTTTTCAGGGGGAGCGGATTTCTGGCCCGGCACGCCACCGGT